>NZ_MIIV01000255.1:0-29527 GCF_001743015.1 Shigella sp. FC1567 | reverse complement strand
GCGCGGAAACTGCTGGGATAACAGCCCAATGGAACGCTTCTTCAGGAGTCTGAAGAACGAATGGATGCCGGTGGTGGGTTACGTAAGCTTCAGCGAGGCAGCTCACGCCATAACGGACTATATCGTTGGATATTACAGCGCACTAAGACCGCACGAATATAACGGTGGGTTACCCCCAAACAAATCGGAAAATCGATACTGGAAAAACTCTAACTCGGTGGCCAGTTTTTGTTGACCACTTCACAGACATTTTTAAAACAGCTATAGCTTCTGGTCTTGCCGAAGAAGATCCAGCTTCTGCAACCAGGCCATTCAGAACTGAAGTGAAGCGCAGTCGACTGTTAATTGACGAGTATCTGTTAATCAGGAAAATAGCAGACGTCCAGAACGAATGGTTCGGCCTTTGCATGGATCTTGCACTGGTAACAGGACAGCGCGAAGGAGATCTGGCGGCTATGAGATGGGAGGATATAAGAGATGGCAGACTATACGTGGAACAACAAAAAACAGGGGCAAAAATTCGCATTTCTCTCCCCACCACGATTTCCAGATTGAATTTAACACTTACCGATGTACTGGATAACTTGAAAAAAATAAACGGTAAAAACGAAAAGTTACTCGGAGGGAAGACAGCCAGGACAATCGCAGCACAGTTCAGGATTGCCCGAGACACATCCGGATTGAAATGGGAAGGTGACCCACCGCCATTTCATGAAATCCGAAGTTTATCCGGTCGCCTGCACTCAGCAGAAAAAGGCAGTGATTTCACTCAGGCGCTCCTTGGACATCGTTCATCCAGCATGACGGATAAATACCGTGACGGACGAGGGAGGGAATGGAAAGACATTTAGAATTAATTTCGAATGATTTCGAAACACCACTTGTAATTAATTGATTATAAAGGATTAATTCCTAAGAGGCATTTGCTTCATGAATGCTCCTTTGCATTTAGCAACTGACTGTAACAGCTAAAATTAGTCGCTTTTGGCGGTGAATGCTGAATTAAAACGCAGAATTTTGTCCGATAGTGGTATCGGTGTACCATTCGCGCAGACGAAAATTCTTAACCTTAATCTGGAATACGCCATGACCACACGCGTGATTGCTCTCGACTTAGACGGCACCTTATTGACCCCGAAAAAGACCCTGCTTCCTTCATCGATAGAAGCCCTGGCCCGCGCTCGCGAAGCAGGCTATCAATTAATCATCGTCACAGGTCGCCATCACGTCGCTATTCATCCTTTTTATCAGGCGCTGGCGCTGGATACACCTGCTATTTGCTGTAATGGCACCTATTTGTATGATTATCATGCAAAAACCGTGCTGGAAGCGGACCCAATGCCCGTTAATAAAGCCCTGCAACTCATTGAGATGCTGAATGAACACCACATTCACGGTCTGATGTATGTGGATGATGCAATGGTCTATGAGCACCCGACCGGGCATGTCATTCGCACGTCTAACTGGGCGCAAACCCTGCCGCCGGAACAGCGTCCGACTTTCACACAAGTCGCTTCTCTGGCTGAAACGGCGCAACAAGTTAACGCCGTATGGAAGTTCGCCCTGACGCACGATGACATGCCGCAATTGCAGCATTTTGGTAAGCATGTCGAACATGAACTGGGACTGGAGTGTGAATGGTCCTGGCACGATCAGGTTGATATTGCACGCGGCGGCAACAGCAAAGGTAAACGTTTGACGAAATGGGTTGAGGCGCAAGGCTGGTCGATGGAAAACGTCGTGGCGTTCGGCGATAACTTTAATGATATCAGTATGCTGGAGGCCGCTGGTACAGGCGTGGCGATGGGCAACGCCGATGACGCGGTAAAAGCGCGCGCCAACATTGTGATTGGTGATAACACCACCGACAGCATTGCCCAGTTCATTTATAGCCACCTGATTTAATCAGGCGGTTATCGACACACTTTTAATTTGCGCGTACAGCCACAGGCCTGGTTTGATCGCCAGTTCATCCCTGGCCCACGGGCTGATACGCGCCCACAGCGTTTTACCGCCGACTTCCAGCTCCACTTCCACCTGACCGTTGTCGTCATAACTATTAACAACTTTTGCCCGCAATACGTTACGAATGCTGGTTTGCTGCGGCGGTTGTAAAACCAGAGAAACATCGGAAGCCTGAATGCGGATACGTAGCGCAGCTTGCAGCGGTTCGTCCAGCTTATTGACCCACAAATGCTGATCGCCCAGCGCCAGCGCGGTCATCGCGTAATGCGGATGATGCTCAAGCACCGTCACTTTCAGAATGCTACTTTGTTGCTCTTTCGGCAGCCACGGATTCATCACGCTACTACCCCAGACTTCTTCCAGTGCGCCAAAGGCTTTCACCTGACCGTTTTCCAGTACCATCACTCTGTCTGCCAGATGGAGGATCTCATCCAGCGAATGGCTGACATACAACATCGGGATGTTGATTTCCCGCGTCAGACGTTGCAGATAAGGCAACAGTTCGCGTTTACGCGGAATATCCAGTGACGCCAGCGGTTCATCCAGCAACAGCAATTCTGGTGCCGTCAGCAAAGCCCGCCCAATCGCTACGCGCTGTTTTTCGCCTCCGGACAGGCTGCCTGGTAAACGGTCAAGCAACGGTTCAATGCCTAAAAGCGCCACCAGCTTATCGAACTGATCGACCATGCTTTTCGCCATGCCGTAGCGCAGATTGCCACGCACTTTGTAATGCGGAAACAGCCGCGCATCCTGAAAAACATAGCCAACGCGACGCTTTTCTGGCGTCAGGCAGATACCTTTTTCGGCATCATTTAGTACCCGACCATTGAGGACAATCCTCCCTTTTTGCGGGCGCGTCAGTCCACTGATGGCGTTAATCAGCGAAGTTTTTCCGGCACCGGAGACGCCAAAGATAGCAGTGATGCCATTGGCGGGCAGCGTTTCATTAATAGTCAGGCAATGGTTGCCCAACGTCTGGGAAAAATTCAGTTCCAGCATGATTAGCGCCCCGCCCGTTCACGGCTGATTCTGGCCAGCCATTCTGAAATCAACAGGGAGATCATCGCCAGCGCAATAGAAATAATGCACAGTCTCGCCGCGCCACTTTCCCCGCCGGGGTCTGGATCAGGGTATACATGGCAGAGGGAATGGTTCGCGTTTCGCCAGGAATGTTCGACACAAAGGTGATGGTTGCACCAAACTCACCGAGAGAACGAGCAAAAGCCAGTACCGTACCAACAATAATTCCCGGTAAGGTCAGCGGTAACGTGATAGTAAAGAAAACGCGCCAGCGCCCGGCACCTAGTGTTCTTGCGGCCTGTTCGAGTTTGACATCAACCCCTTCCAGCGCCAGACGAATTGCCCGCACCATCAGCGGAAACGACATGACGGCGGCAGCGAGAACCGCGCCGCGCCAGCTAAAGGCGAAGGTAATACCAAACCAGTCATACAGACGTTCACCGATAAATCCGCGCCGTCCCATCGAAACTAATAATAAGTAACCGACGACCACGGGCGGTAACACCAGCGGTAGATGCAGTACGCTGTCGAGCAGAGCTTTGCCCGGAAACGTGCAACGCACCAGTAACCAGGCAAAAAAGATCCCAAACGGCAGGCTAAACAGCACAGCCAGGGAAGAAACTTTCAGGCTTAATAAAACTGCCTGCCATTCTGGATCGGTCAGTATCATTACTTGGTTGTAAATCCGTAACGTTTAAAGATTTCCGCTGCCTGCGGTCCCTTCAGATAATCATAAAATGCTTTCACTGTCGCATTGTTATGCCCTTCCACAACAGCAACCGGATATTCCACTTTTTTATGTGAATCTTCCGGGAAGGTGGCAACCACTTTTACCCCTTTGCTGACAACTGCGTCAGAACCGTAAACAATGCCCAACGGCGCTTCATTGCGTTCGACCAACGCCAGCGCGCCACGAACATCTTCCGCCGGAGCCAATTTCGGGGAGAGCGTATCCCATGCGCCCAGTTTTTGCAGTGCTTCTTTTGCATAAATGCCAGCAGGGACATGTTCCGGATCGCCAACCGCGAGGCGACCGCCATTCAGCAGCGAAGTCCAGTTAGTTGTGCTGTCGATGATGAAATCTTTCTGCTCGCTGGCTTTCGGTGCTACAACGACCAGGCTATTGCCGAGCAGTGTCTGGCGCGAAGCCGTATCGATCGCTTTTTTATCAACCGCATAATCCATCCATTTCTGATCGGCAGAGATAAACAGATCCGCAGGCGCTCCCGCTTCAATCTGACGGGCCAGAGTAGATGACGAAGCGAAAGAAGAAACCACATCCACGCCTTTTTCTTTTTTATACTGCGTAGCAATGTCCTGCATTGCGTTAGTCAGTGATGCGGCGGCGAACACCGTGATTTTCCCTTCATCTGCCAGTGTATTGCCAGCAACAGCGAAAGAGAGTGCCGCCCCGGCAAACAAGTTCAACCATTTACGAGCCATTGGTAACCCCTTAATGTAACGTTATATAGGTGACAATATAACGGCTAACTCAGAATTTTCCCAGCAGTTATTGCTAACCTTTGTGAGGTAGATAAGAAAAAATATCGGCTGGAAAAGCAGGAAGTTGAGAAAAAGAAATGCCCGACTAAGTGGGCATTCAGGGAATCAATGATTTTGTCCGGGCTGGTCTTTTTTACCAACACCAGAAAAGATGTTGAATACTTCACCAAGACCGTAAATCAGACCCAGGATGATGGCCATCACGACAGGTACCATGATTACGGCGAATACCAGACTTTTTAATAACTCTAACATGGTCAACTCCAGATATAGTCATGAGACTATTCTAACCGCTAAGCACAGAAAAGCACTCCCCTTTTGTGCGGTCAGCTTTGCGTGGCGTTCGTTTTCCGTCACAATAAGACTTTTGCCAGGACATTGTTATGCAGGCCGAAATCCTTCTCACCCTTAAGCTCCAACAAAAATTATTCGCCGACCCGCGCCGGATTTCGCTACTAAAACACATTGCGCTTTCCGGTTCCATTAGCCAGGGAGCGAAAGATGCCGGTATCAGCTATAAAAGCGCCTGGGATGCCATTAACGAGATGAATCAGTTAAGCGAGCATATTCTGGTTGAGCGCGCAACAGGCGGTAAAGGTGGCGGCGGCGCAGTACTGACCCGCTATGGTCAGCGACTGATTCAGCTCTATGACTTACTGGCGCAAATCCAGCAAAAAGCCTTTGATGTGTTAAGTGACGATGACGCCCTGCCGCTGAACAGCCTGCTGGCCGCGATCTCACGTTTTTCACTGCAAACCAGCGCCCGTAACCAGTGGTTCGGTACCATCACCGCCCGCGATCATGATGACGTTCAACAGCATGTTGATGTCTTACTGGCTGACGGAAAAACACGCCTGAAAGTCGCAATTACCGCACAAAGCGGCGCACGTCTGGGGCTGGATGAAGGCAAAGAAGTGTTGATATTGCTAAAAGCGCCGTGGGTAGGCATTACTCAGGACGAAGCGGTCGCACAAAACGCCAACAACCAATTACCGGGTATTATTAGTCATATTGAGCGCGGCGCAGAGCAGTGCGAAGTATTAATGGCGCTACCCGACGGGCAAACACTGTGCGCCACAGTGCCGGTAAATGAAGCGACTTCTCTTCAGCAAGGGCAGAATGTCACGGCCTACTTTAATGCCGACAGCGTGATTATCGCCACGCTGTGCTAAGCGTGTTGACAATTTGTTATGAAACACGTATCCCTGTCAGTAATCGCTGCACAAAATGGGATATAAAATGTCATCGTTGCAAATTTTGCAAGGCACGTTTCGTCTTAGCGACACAAAAACGCTGCAATTGCCTCAGCTAACGTTAAACGCGGGTGATAGTTGGGCGTTTGTCGGTTCGAATGGAAGCGGGAAATCGGCCCTGGCCCGCGCGCTGGCGGGGGAACTTCCGCTTTTGAAAGGTGAACGGCAAAGCCAGTTTTCCCACATCACTCGTCTCTCCTTCGAGCAATTGCAAAAACTCGTCAGCGACGAATGGCAGCGGAATAACACCGATATGCTCGGCCCTGGCGAAGATGACACCGGACGCACTACGGCTGAGATCATTCAGGATGAAGTAAAGGATGCACCGCGTTGCATGCAACTGGCGCAGCAGTTCGGTATTACCGCCCTCCTCGACCGACGCTTTAAATACCTTTCCACTGGCGAGACGCGAAAAATCCTGCTGTGTCAGGCGCTGATGTCGGAGCCTGACTTGTTGATTCTTGATGAGCCGTTCGATGGCCTGGATGTTGCCTCACGTCAGCAGCTGGCTGAGCGACTCGCCTCGTTACATCAGTCCGGTATTACTCTGGTACTGGTGCTCAATCGCTTCGATGAGATCCCGGAGTTTGTCCAGTTTGCTGGCGTGCTGGCGGATTGCACGTTAGCGGAAACTGGCGCTAAAGAGGAACTGCTCCAACAAGCACTCGTCGCGCAACTGGCACATAGTGAACAGCTTGAAGGTGTGCAACTGCCGGAGCCGGATGAACCTTCAGCACGTCACGCCTTACCCGCCAACGAACCGCGCATTGTGCTGAACAATGGCGTGGTTTCTTATAACGATCGCCCCATTCTTAATAACCTTAGCTGGCAGGTGAATCCAGGTGAACACTGGCAAATTGTCGGGCCAAATGGTGCAGGAAAATCGACGTTATTAAGCCTGGTTACTGGCGATCATCCGCAAGGTTACAGCAACGATTTGACGCTTTTCGGACGACGTCGCGGCAGCGGCGAAACCATCTGGGATATCAAAAAGCATATCGGTTACGTCAGCAGTAGTTTGCATCTGGATTACCGGGTCAGCACTACCGTGCGTAATGTGATTCTTTCTGGCTATTTTGATTCGATTGGCATTTATCAGGCCGTTTCGGATCGCCAGCAAAAACTGGTGCAGCAGTGGCTGGATATTCTCGGCATTGATAAACGTACGGCTGACGCTCCGTTCCATAGTCTTTCCTGGGGACAGCAGCATCTGGCGCTGATCGTCCGCGCACTGGTGAAACATCCGACGTTGCTTATTCTCGATGAACCACTACAGGGGCTTGATCCGCTCAATCGCCAGCTTATCCGCCGTTTTGTTGATGTGCTGATTAGCGAAGGTGAAACGCAATTGTTGTTTGTTTCGCACCACGCTGAAGATGCGCCTGCCTGTATTACCCATCGCCTTGAGTTCGTGCCGGACGGTGGACTCTATCGCTATGTGCTGACAAAAATATATTGAGTCGGTAGTGCTGACCTTGCCGGAGGCGGCCTAAGCGCCCTCTCCGGCCAACGGTTCGACGCATGCAGGCATGAAACCGCTTCTTTTTTCAGATAAAAAGCGCAATCATTCATAAACCCTCTGTTTTATAATCACTTAATCGCGCATAAAAAACGGCTAAATTCTTGTGTAAACGATTCCACTGATTTATTCCATGTCACACTTTTCGCATCTTTGTTATGCTATGGTTATTTCATACCATAAGCCTAATGGAGCGAATTATGAGAGTTCTGCTTACCGGTGGTAGCGGTTACATTGGAAGTCATACCTGCGTGCAATTACTGCAAAACGGTCATGATGTCATCATTCTTGATAACCTCTGTAACAGTAAGCGCAGCGTACTGCCTGTTATCGAGCGTTTAGGCGGCAAACATCCAACGTTTGTTGAAGGCGATATTCGTAACGAAGCGTTGATGACCGAGATCCTGCACGATCACGCTATCGACACCGTGATCCACTTCGCCGGGCTGAAAGCCGTTGGCGAATCGGTACAAAAACCGCTGGAATATTACGACAACAATGTCAACGGTACTCTGCGCCTGATTAGCGCCATGCGCGCCGCTAACGTCAAAAACTTTATTTTTAGCTCCTCCGCCACCGTTTATGGCGATCAGCCCAAAATTCCATACGTTGAAAGCTTCCCGACCGGCACACCGCAAAGCCCTTACGGCAAAAGCAAGCTGATGGTGGAACAGATCCTCACCGATCTGCAAAAAGCCCAGCCGGACTGGAGCATTGCCCTGCTGCGCTACTTCAACCCGGTTGGCGCGCATCCGTCGGGCGATATGGGCGAAGATCCGCAAGGCATTCCGAATAACCTGATGCCATACATCGCCCAGGTTGCTGTAGGCCGTCGCGACTCGCTGGCGATTTTTGGTAACGATTATCCGACCGAAGATGGTACTGGCGTACGCGATTACATCCACGTAATGGATCTGGCGGACGGTCACGTCGTGGCGATGGAAAAACTGGCGAACAAGCCAGGCGTACACATCTACAACCTCGGCGCTGGCATAGGCAGCAGCGTGCTGGACGTGGTTAATGCCTTCAGCAAAGCCTGCGGCAAACCGGTTAACTATCATTTTGCACCGCGTCGCGAGGGCGACCTTCCGGCCTACTGGGCGGACGCCAGCAAAGCCGACCGTGAACTGAACTGGCGCGTAACGCGCACACTCGATGAAATGGCGCAGGACACCTGGCACTGGCAGTCACGCCATCCACAGGGATATCCCGATTAAGGAACGACCATGACGCAATTTAATCCCGTTGATCATCCACATCGCCGCTACAACCCGCTCACCGGGCAATGGATTCTGGTTTCACCGCACCGCGCTAAGCGCCCCTGGCAGGGGGCGCAGGAAACGCCAGCCAAACAGGTGTTACCTGCGCACGATCCAGATTGCTTCCTCTGCGCAGGTAATGTGCGGGTGACAGGCGATAAAAACCACGATTACACCGGGACTTACGTTTTCACTAATGACTTTGCGGCCTTGATGTCTGACACGCCAGATGCGCCAGAAAGCAACGATCCTTTGATGCGTTGCCAGAGCGCGCGCGGTACCAGCCGGGTGATCTGCTTTTCACCGGATCACAGTAAAACGTTGCCAGAACTGAGCGTTGCGGCATTGACGGAAATCGTCAAAACCTGGCAGGAGCAAACCGCAGAGCTGGGAAAAACGTACCCGTGGGTGCAGGTCTTTGAAAACAAAGGTGCGGCGATGGGCTGCTCTAACCCGCATCCGCACGGACAGATTTGGGCAAATAGCTTCCTGCCTAACGAAGCTGAGCGCGAAGACCGCCTGCAAAAAGAATATTTTGCCGAACAGAAATCACCAATGCTGGTGGATTATGTTCAGCGCGAGCTGGCAGACGGTAGCCGTACCGTTGTCGAAACCGAACACTGGTTAGCCGTTGTGCCTTACTGGGCTGCCTGGCCGTTCGAAACGCTACTGCTGCCCAAAGCCCACGTTTTGCGGATCACCGATTTGACCGACGCCCAGCGCAGCGATTTGGCGCTGGCGTTGAAAAAGCTGACCAGTCGTTATGACAACCTCTTCCAGTGCTCCTTCCCCTACTCTATGGGCTGGCACGGCGCACCATTTAATGGCGAAGAGAATCAACACTGGCAGCTGCACGCGCACTTTTATCCGCCTCTGCTGCGCTCCGCCACCGTACGTAAATTTATGGTTGGTTATGAAATGCTGGCAGAGACCCAGCGAGACCTGACCGCAGAACAGGCAGCAGAGCGTTTGCGCGCAGTCAGCGATATCCATTTTCGCGAATCCGGAGTGTAAGAAATGAGTCTGAAAGAAAAAACACAATCTCTGTTTGCCAACGCATTTGGCTACCCTGCCACTCACACCATTCAGGCGCCTGGCCGCGTGAATTTGATTGGTGAACACACGGACTACAACGACGGTTTCGTTCTGCCCTGCGCGATTGATTATCAAACCGTGATCAGCTGTGCACCACGCGATGACCGTAAAGTTCGCGTGATGGCAGCCGATTATGAAAATCAGCTCGACGAGTTTTCCCTCAATGCGCCCATTGTCGCGCATGAAAACTATCAATGGGCGAACTACGTTCGTGGCGTGGTGAAACATCTGCAACTGCGTAACAACAGCTTCGGCGGTGTGGACATGGTGATCAGCGGCAATGTGCCGCAGGGTGCCGGGTTAAGTTCTTCCGCTTCACTGGAAGTCGCGGTCGGAACCGTATTGCAGCAGCTTTATCATCTGCCGCTGGACGGCGCACAAATCGCGCTTAACGGTCAGGAAGCAGAAAACCAGTTTGTTGGCTGTAACTGCGGGATCATGGATCAGCTAATTTCCGCACTCGGCAAGAAAGATCATGCCTTGCTGATTGACTGTCGTTCACTGGGGACCAAAGCAGTTTCCATGCCGAAAGGTGTGGCTGTCGTCATCATCAACAGTAACTTCAAACGTACCCTGGTTGGCAGCGAATACAACACCCGTCGTGAACAGTGCGAAACCGGTGCGCGTTTCTTCCAGCAGCCAGCCCTGCGCGATGTCACCATTGAAGAGTTCAACGCTGTTGCACATGAGCTGGACCCAATCGTGGCGAAACGCGTGCGGCATATCCTGACTGAAAACGCCCGCACCGTTGAAGCTGCCAGCGCGCTGGAGCAGGGCGACCTGAAACGTATGGGCGAGTTGATGGCGGAGTCTCATGCCTCTATGCGCGATGATTTCGAAATCACCGTGCCGCAAATTGACACTCTGGCAGAAATCGTCAAAGCTGTGATTGGCGACAAAGGTGGCGTACGCATGACCGGCGGCGGATTTGGCGGCTGTATCGTCGCGTTGATCCCGGAAGAGCTGGTGCCTGCCGTACAGCAAGCTGTCGCTGAACAATATGAAGCAAAAACAGGTATTAAAGAGACTTTTTACGTTTGTAAACCATCACAAGGAGCAGGACAGTGCTGAACGAAACTCCCGCACTGGCACCCGATGGTCAGCCGTACCGACTGTTAACTTTGCGTAACAACGCAGGGATGGTAGTCACGCTGATGGACTGGGGTGCGACTTTACTTTCAGCCCGTATTCCGCTTTCCGATGGCAGCGTCCGCGAGGCGCTGCTCGGCTGTGCCAGCCCGGAATGCTATCAGGATCAGGCCGCGTTTCTGGGGGCCTCTATTGGTCGTTATGCCAACCGCATCGCCAATAGCCGTTATACCTTTGACGGTGAAACCGTGACCCTTTCGCCAAGTCAGGGCGTTAACCAGCTGCACGGCGGCCCGGAAGGGTTCGACAAACGTCGCTGGCAGATTGTGAACCAGAACGATCGTCAGGTGCTGTTTGCCCTGAGTTCAGATGATGGCGATCAGGGCTTCCCGGGTAATCTCGGCGCAACGGTGCAATATCGTCTGACCGACGATAACCGTATCTCCATTACTTATCGCGCCACAGTTGATAAACCTTGCCCGGTGAATATGACTAATCACGTCTATTTCAATCTTGACGGCGAGCAGTCTGACGTGCGCAATCACAAGTTGCAGATTCTGGCGGACGAATATCTGCCGGTTGATGAAGGCGGCATTCCGCACGACGGCCTGAAATCTGTCGCCGGAACGTCTTTTGATTTCCGCAGCGCCAAAATCATCGCCAGTGAGTTTCTTGCCGACGACGATCAGCGCAAAGTGAAAGGTTACGATCACGCATTCTTGTTACAGGCCAAAGGCGATGGCAAGAAAGTGGCGGCGCATGTCTGGTCAGCAGATGAAAAATTGCAGCTGAAGGTCTACACCACCGCTCCGGCTCTGCAATTCTACTCCGGCAACTTCCTCGGCGGCACACCGTCGCGGGGAACAGAACCTTACGCCGACTGGCAAGGGCTGGCGTTGGAAAGCGAGTTTCTGCCGGACAGCCCGAACCACCCTGAATGGCCGCAACCGGACTGCTTCCTGCGTCCTGGCGAAGAGTATTCCAGCCTGACGGAATATCAGTTTATTGCTGAGTAATGTTAAGCCCTCGTCATGAGGGCTTTATCTCATATTGCTCAAATCACCAGCAAACACCGACATATTTGCAACTCAATATTCACAACAACCTTACACTGCGCCACTATTTTCGCTATGGTTATGCGTAAGCATTGCTGTTGCTTCGTCGCGGCAATATAATGAGAATTATTATCATTAAAAGATGATTTGAGGAGTAAGTATATGGCTGTAACTAAGCTGGTTCTGGTTCGTCATGGCGAAAGTCAGTGGAACAAAGAAAACCGTTTCACCGGTTGGTACGACGTGGATCTGTCTGAGAAAGGCGTAAGCGAAGCAAAAGCAGCAGGTAAGCTGCTGAAAGAGGAAGGTTACAGCTTTGACTTTGCTTACACTTCTGTGCTGAAACGCGCTATCCATACCCTGTGGAATGTGCTGGACGAACTGGATCAGGCATGGCTGCCCGTTGAGAAATCCTGGAAACTGAACGAACGTCACTACGGTGCGTTGCAGGGTCTGAACAAAGCGGAAACTGCTGAAAAGTATGGCGACGAGCAGGTGAAACAGTGGCGTCGTGGTTTTGCAGTGACTCCGCCGGAACTGACTAAAGATGATGAGCGTTATCCGGGTCACGATCCGCGTTACGCGAAACTGAGCGAGAAAGAACTGCCGCTGACGGAAAGCCTGGCGCTGACCATTGACCGCGTGATCCCTTACTGGAATGAAACTATTCTACCGCGTATGAAGAGCGGTGAGCGCGTAATCATCGCCGCACACGGTAACTCCCTGCGTGCGCTGGTGAAATATCTTGATAACATGAGCGAAGAAGAGATTCTTGAGCTGAATATCCCGACTGGCGTGCCGCTGGTGTATGAGTTCGACGAGAATTTCAAACCGCTGAAACGCTATTATCTGGGTAATGCTGACGAGATCGCAGCGAAAGCAGCGGCGGTTGCAAACCAGGGTAAAGCGAAGTAAACGTCATTCGTTTAAAATGAGAAAGCCGACTGCAAGTGAGTCGGCTTTTTTGTTGCTAACAATGGAGCACATTGCCTGATGCGACGCTTCGCGACTTATCAGGCCTGTGGTGATTCATCGGATACGCCACTCTGACGGCGCATCCGACAATTAAACCTTACCCGCGACGCGCTTTTACTGCATTCGCCAGTTGACGTAACAGAGCATCGGTATCTTCCCAGCCGATGCAGGCATCGGTGATGCTCTTACCGTAGGCCAGCGGCTCCCCGCTCTCGAGGCTCTGATTGCCTTCCACCAGATGGCTTTCCACCATCACGCCAATAATGGCCTTTTCGCCACCGGCAATCTGCTGGCAAACGTCAGCACAAACATCCATCTGCTTTTTGAATTGTTTGGACGAGTTAGCATGGCTGAAATCGATCATCACCTGTGCTGGCAGGCCTGCTTTGTTCAGCCCTTCTTTCACTTCAGCAACGTGCTTCGCGCTGTAGTTAGGCTCTTTACCGCCGCGCAGAATGATATGGCAATCGCCGTTACCGCTGGTATTCACAATCGCCGAATGCCCCCATTTCGTTACGGACAGGAAGCAGTGCGGCGCACCGGCGGCATTAATGGCATCGATAGCCACTTTAATCGTACCGTCGGTGCCATTTTTGAAGCCGACTGGACAAGAAAGCCCTGATGCCAGTTCGCGGTGCACCTGCGATTCGGTGGTACGTGCGCCAATTGCGCCCCAGCTCATCAGGTCAGCGAGATATTGTGGGGTGATCATATCGAGAAACTCACCCGCCGCTGGCAGACCGCTGTCGTTAATATCAAGCAGCAATTTACGGGCTATACGAAGACCGTCGTTGATCTGGAAGCTGTTATCCATATGCGGATCGTTAATCAGCCCTTTCCAGCCCACCGTGGTACGCGGCTTTTCAAAATAGACGCGCATTACGATTTCCAGCTCATCTTTCAGCTCTTCACGCAGCGCCAGCAAGCGAGTGGCATACTCTTTAGCCGCGACAGGATCATGAATTGAGCACGGGCCAATCACCACCAACAGGCGATCATCATTACCTTTCAGGATCTTATGGATCGCTTTTCGGGCATGGGCAACCGTATTCGCGGCATTTTCAGTAGCGGGGAATTTTTCCAGCAATGCGACAGGAGGAAGTAACTCTTTGATTTCTTTGATGCGTAAATCGTCGTTCTGATAATTCATGTCTGTTCCAGTGTTGCCATACTTATCTTAGTGAATGCAATACTTCCAATCTATATCTTCCGTCAGAATGTGTAAACGGGGTTTTACATTATGAACGGATTAATCCTGGAATTAGCAAGAAAAACGCCAGATTGTCGCGAAAAACGAGATCTCTCCTACAATTTCTAACTGTAACTCCTTTGTTTGTTAATTATTTCAAGATTCTCTGCTGCGTTTCATAAACTGGCTGAAATCTTAAACCAATGCCTTATATTCACCTGCAAATGCACTGTTGGAAGAGGTTATCCGACATAACGACCATAACAGGAGCATCCTATGAAAATGACAAAACTGGCCACATTATTTCTGACTGCCACTCTAAGCCTTGCCAGCGGTGCCGCACTGGCTGCCGATAGCGGAGCGCAAACTAATAACGGCCAGGCAAACGCCGCAACTGATGCGGGCCAGGTAGCCCCTGACGCCCGTGAAAATGTCGCGCCAAATAACGTCGACAATAACGGGGTAAATACCGGTTCTGGCGGCACAATGCTGCATTCGGATGGTTCTTCAATGAACAATGACGGAATGACCAAAGATGAAGAGCACAAGAACACCATGTGCAAAGATGGTCGATGTCCGGATATCAATAAAAAGGTACAAACCGGTGATGGCATCAATAATGATGTCGATACCAAAACCGACGGTACCACGCAGTAACCCTGCAAAATAGCCAATAATGGGAGAGCGGAGTCTCTCCCTTTTAATTTTTCACTTCTAAAAGCAGTATGATGTCATAAAGTTAAGTGAGAATAATTAAGGGATGACTCGTCATGGCGCACTCACACTCACACACGTCCTCACACCTGCCAGAAGATAATAATGCTCGTCGCTTGTTGTATGCTTTCGGCGTGACTGCCGGGTTTATGCTGGTAGAAGTCGTTGGTGGTTTTCTTTCTGGTTCTCTGGCATTGCTGGCCGATGCGGGTCATATGTTGACCGATACTGCCGCCCTGCTTTTCGCCCTACTCGCCGTGCAATTTTCACGTCGTCCTCCCACCATTCGCCACACTTTCGGTTGGCTAAGACTGACCACGCTCGCGGCGTTTGTGAATGCCATCGCCCTCGTGGTAATTACCATTTTGATTGTCTGGGAGGCGATAGAACGCTTCCGCACGCCGCGTCCGGTCGAGGGCGGCATGATGATGGCAATTGCCGTGGCTGGGTTGCTGGCAAATATACTTTCTTTCTGGTTACTTCATCACGGCAGCGAAGAGAAAAACCTCAACGTACGAGCAGCGGCATTGCATGTGCTCGGGGACCTGTTGGGTTCGGTTGGGGCTATTATTGCCGCGTTGATTATTATCTGGACCGGCTGGACACCTGCTGACCCCATTCTCTCGATAGTGGTGTCGCTTCTGGTTCTGCGTAGCGCGTGGCGACTGTTGAAAGATAGCGTGAATGAATTACTTGAAGGTGCACCGGTATCGCTGGATATCGCTGAACTGAAGCGTCGTATGTGCCGGGAAATCCCGGAAGTCCGCAATGTGCACCATGTACATGTATGGATGGTAGGTGAGAAGCCGGTGATGACGCTGCATGTGCAGGTGATCCCGCCACACGCTCACGATGCCTTGTTGGATCAGATCCAACACTACCTGATGGATCACTATCAGATTGAGCACGCCACCATTCAGATGGAATATCAACCTTGTCATGGGCCAGACTGCCACCTGAATGAAGGGGTGTCTGGCCATTCACATCATCACCATTAATGGGACAGCGCGCATGAGCCTCTTTCACGTGCGCTGTTGATCCACATCCGACTGCCGTTGAGCGCAATAAAGGTCAGGATGATGTACTCCAGAGACATGGCGTAAACGCCCTGAAGTGCAAAAATAACGACGCTAATCACGTTAATAATCACCCACAACAGCCAGTTTTCCACATACTTACGCGTCATCAGAAGCATTGCCACGATAGATAACACCATCATGCATGAATCCCAGAACGGGAAAGCGTCCGGTTGCAGTTCAGGCATCACAACCTGTAATCCTAATGCTTGCATGATCATGACTGCCACGCGGGTCAAAAATGCAAACACCGGATTGATAAATACCGTCATCAGACCAATCGAAACAACGCAAACCGCCAACCAGCTGAGCGCCTTCGGCAATGGTAACCAGCGAATTTTCAACTCCGCCTCGTTCTGACTGGTTTGTCGCGACCACGCATACCAACCGTAAATATTCGCGGCAAAGAAAAACACCTGTAATAGCAGGCTGGCATACAGCTGAATCTGAAAGAAAATAATGCCAAACAAGGTGACGTTGATCAGGCCAAAGAAGTAGTTGCTGATCTTCTCCAGACTGGCAAGGCCAATACACAGCAACCCGGCGATCGTGCCTACCGCTTCGATCCATGAGAGATCATAACCGCCTGCTCCTATTGGTATATGTACCAGGATATTCTGCACACTAAAAAAATCCATCTTTCCCCCAAAGCGTAACGTTACGCCTTATTATTCGTTATCCACGTAGTGTAGCCGCAAAATCCAGCATACGATTGAGCGGCACCAGCGCCCTCTCTCGCAGCCTTTCATCAACATGAACCTCGTGATTGCTTCCTTCCTGTTCTAATGCCTCTGCGATGGCCTGAAGGCCATTCATGGCCATCCACGGACAATGCGCGCAGCTGCGGCAGGTTGCACCCTCACCTGCGGTTGGTGCTTCCAGTAACTCTTTATCTGGCACCGCCTGCTGCATTTTGTAGAAAATACCCCGATCGGTTGCCACAATAAGCCTCTGATGTGGCAATGTTTTCGCAGCAGCGATCAGTTGACTGGTGGAACCGACCGCATCCGCCATATCGACAATAGCTTGTGGTGATTCTGGATGCACCAGTATGGCAGCATCCGGGTATTCTTCTTGCAAGCGGGTTAACGCCTGAGTCTTAAATTCATCATGCACAATACAGGCACCCTGCCAGCATAGAATGTCTCCACCCGTCTGTTTTTGCACGTAACGCCCCAGATGTTTGTCGGGTGCCCAGATGATTTTTTCACCCAAACTATCAAGATGATCAATAAGTTCGACGGCAATGCTTGAAGTTACCACCCAATCTGCGCGCGCTTTTACCGCAGCAGAAGTGTTGGCGTAGACGACGACAGTACGATCGGGATGGGCATCGCAAAATGCGTTAAATTCTTCAACAGGGCAGCCGAGATCCAGTGAACATTCAGCCTGAAGTGTCGGCATCAGAATTGTTTTTTCCGGACTGAGAATTTTGGCGGTTTCTCCCATAAATCTCACCCCAGCGACTAACAAAGTAGAAGCGGGATGCTTTGCACCGAAGCGCGCCATTTCCAGAGAATCAGAAATACAGCCACCGGTTTCTTCTGCCAGTTGTTGAATTTCGGGATCGGTATAGTAGTGGGCAACCATCACCGCATTACGTTCTTTTAGCAGACGTTTTATCTTCTCGCGGTAATACGCTTTTTCATCAATGCTTAACGGCGTCGGCTTCGGGGGGAAAGGATAAATCGCCGTGTCTGGATCAAACATTACGCTCATCTTACCATCTCGTTTTACAGGCTTAACGTTAAAACCGACATTAGCGTAATATTCGCTGTTATCGGTGTAATTTGTTTTATATGCTAAACAAGATAGTCGAATGGTGGGGAAAAGTCACTCGAATTACGCCTAATTCCACCGACGTAGAGTTGCTTGCACAGTAAGCTCTGACGATGTCATCAGGTTTACAAAGTGAAATTGAGGATGCCTGAATAGCAAAAAAGCGCCTTTAGGGCGCTTTTTTACATTGGTGGGTCGTGCAGGATTCGAACCTGCGACCAATTGATTAAAAGTCAACTGCTCTACCAACTGAGCTAACGACCCATACGGGTGTTACCTGAAAGATTTCTACTCGGGGCCAATCTTTAAGATTGGTGTGTCGTGCAGGATGACTCGCTTCGCTTGCCCTACGGGCCGTTGCTGGCGCAACGTTATCCTTCACGCTTAACATCTGAGTTTGATGTTAAAATTGGTGGGTCGTGCAGGATTCGAACCTGCGACCAATTGATTAAAAGTCAACTGCTCTACCAACTGAGCTAACGACCCGAGTGGTGGGTGATGACGGGATCGAACCGCCGACCCCCTCCTTGTAAGGGAGGTGCTCTCCCAGCTGAGCTAATCACCCGATAATGCGCTGGATACTACAAACTACTTCCACCGAACCCATCGTAATTAGTGGTGGGTCGTGCAGGATTCGAACCTGCGACCAATTGATTAAAAGTCAACTGCTCTACCGACTGAGCTAACGACCCGGTGGTGGGTGATGACGGGATCGAACCGCCGACCCCCTCCTTGTAAGGGAGGTGCTCTCCCAGCTGAGCCAATCACCCAATACTACGCTGGATACTACAACTAACTATGTTAGTGGTGGGTCGTGCAGGATTCGAACCTGCGACCAATTGATTAAAAGTCAACTGCTCTACCAACTGAGCTAACGACCCACTTTTTCGTTGCTTTCGGTTTGTTTGATATCCCGTGGCAACGGCGGCATATATTACTGATTTCAGACTTGAGCGCAACAAAAATTTCGATGCAGATCACTCAACTGCTTATGATTCGCACGACACGACCAGAAATAATGCAACTTCTGGTCGTGTGTTATGCATTACATCGCGTTCAGACGTTTTTGTGCCTGTTTAGCGCCATCAGTACCAGGGTATTTACTGATAACCTGCTGGTATACGGCTTTCGCTTTTGCGGTGTCACCTTTGTCCTGCATGATGACGCCGACTTTAAACATCGCATCAGCAGCCTTTGGTGACTTCGGATAGTTTTTCACTACCGAAGCAAAATAGTACGCCGCATCATCTTTTTTACCCTTGTTGTAGTTTAACTGACCCAGCCAATAATTGGCGTTTGGCAGGTAAGTTGAATCAGGGTAATTTTTGATGAAATTCTGAAATGCCACCATTGCGTCATCCTGGCGGGATTTATCCTGCACCAGCGCAATAGCTGCATTGTAATCCGTGTTTGCATCGCCGCTTTTCACCGGCGCGCCAGCATTCGCAGTACCAGCATCAGCTGTCGGCGTCGTTGATGCCGCCGCACCGCTTTGATCGCTGCTGGTTGATTGCGCCGCTGCACCACCGCTGCTGAGGCTGTCGATCTGCAACAGGATCTGCTTTTGCCGCTCCACGACCTGATTCAGTTGATACTGATTTTCCTGAATCTGACCACGCAGGGAATCAATATCGGATTGATTATCAGAAAGTTGTTGCTGGAGTTGGGTTAAAAGCTGGCTGTGAGCATTAGAAATACGCTCAAGTTGAGTGACGCGGTCTTCGACCGAGCCTGAGCCGACACTACTGATTGGTGCCTGAGCAAAAGCGGCCCAGGGGGCCGCTATACCAACCAGTAACGACAGACTCAATAGTTGATGTCTGAAGTTACTGCTCATGCAATTCTCTTAGTAAACCAGTACCGCACGACGGTTTTTGGAGTATGCCGCTTCGTCATGACCCAGTACTGCAGGTTTTTCTTTACCGTAAGAAACGATGGAGATCTGGTCTGCAGAAACGCCTTTACCCTGCAGGTACATCTTAACGGCGTTCGCACGACGTTCACCCAGGGAGATGTTGTATTCCGGAGTACCACGTTCGTCCGCGTGACCTTCTACGGTGACTTTGTAAGACGGGTTGCTACGCAGGAAGTTTGCATGTGCATCCAGCATTTGAGCGAAGTCAGAACGGATATCGTACTTGTCCAGATCGAAGTAAACGATGTTGTTCTGCTGCAGCTGTTGCATTTGCAGACGAGCCTGCTCTTCGGAAGACATGTTGCCGTTGCCGCCGTTCGCATCCATACCAGTGCCGGCACCCAGCATGCCTTCGCTGCCGTCATTGCTGGCGTTCTTGTTGGAAGAACATGCCGCAATTGCCATAACAGGCAGAGCAATCATCAGCCCTTTCAGCACTTTGTTCAGTTGCATTTCAATGATTCCTTTACTATTCAATTAATTATTATCACAGATACGGCGACCAGGCAGGGAATTTGACCTGTCCATCAGTTGCCGGAAGACGCGCTTTGAAACGCCCATCTGTAGAAACCAAATTCAGCACGGATCCCATCCCCTGAGAAGAGCTGTAGATTACCATAGTGCCATTAGGTGCCAGACTTGGCGTTTCATCCAGGAACGTGGACGACAGAACTTGTACGCCTCCCGTTGCCAGATCTTGTTTGGCAATGTGCTGCTGCCCACCATTGGAGCTGACCATTACCATAAATTTACCGTCGCTGCTGACATCCGCATCCTGGTTCTGCGAACCTTCCCAGGTAATACGTTGTGGCGCACCGCCGTTGATATTCACTTTATAAACCTGCGGACGACCGGCCTGGTCAGAAGTAAATGCCAGGTTCTGGCTATCCGGGAACCAGGTCGGTTCGGTATTGTTACTGCGACCATCAGTCACCTGGCGGATCTGACCAGAAGCCAAATCCATTACGTACAGGTTCAGACTACCGGTTTTCGACAAGGCGAATGCCAGTTTGCTGCCGTCTGGCGAGAATGCAGGTGCACCGTTGTGACGCGGGAATGAAGCCACCTGACGTACAGCGCCATTTGCCAGCGTCTGAATAACCAGCGCGGAACGACCGCTTTCGAAGGTCACATAAGCCAGTTTAGAACCGTCTGGTGACCACGCCGGAGACATCAGCGGCTGCGGTGAACGGTGAACGACAAACTGGTTGTAACCGTCATAGTCAGATACGCGCAGTTCATACGGGAACTGACCGCCGTTGGTCTGAACAACGTAGGCAATACGGGTACGGAACGCACCTTTAATGCCGGTCAGTTTTTCAAACACTTCATCACTGGCGGTATGACCAGCATAACGCAGCCACTGCTTGTTCACTTTGTACGAGTTCTGAGCAAGTACAGTACCCGGTGCGCCGCCAGTGTCAACAAGTTGATAAGCAACATTGTAAGAACCATCCGGATTCGGAGTGACCTGACCGACAACTACAGCGTCAATGCCCAGTGCGGACCATGCAGATGGTTGTACTTCCTGCGCACTACCCGGCTGCTGTGGCAGACGAGCGCGATCTAACGGATTAAATTTACCGCTGTTACGCAAGTCAGCAGCAACGATGCCGCCAATATCTTCAGGTGCCGCACCAGGCCCCGCCCACTGGAAAGGAACAACACCAATAGGACGACCGGAATCTACACCGCTGTCGATCACAATGCGGACTTCAGCATGCAGAACTGATGCCCACAGTATGAGAAAACCAAATGCTACTCGTAATGCCTGCTTCATCATATCTCCCTTATCTGGACCGATGGCCCACGATAATTTAGCAGAATGTTAACAAACTAAAATACACAAAACTACCAGAACCCCGTGGCAACCGGTGCCTGATGTTGACCGTCCGAACAGTCAACATCGCGATTACGGTTTGAAGTCCAATGGCGCGTTTTTGAACACTTCATATACTGCCTGGCTTGGTGGTTTCGGGATCTTCGCAAGTTTAGCTGCTGCCAACGCAGCCTGACAAAGTGCGGGATCGCCACCTTCAGGTTTGATATCCAGTAACATACCATCGGGTGCCAGTTTTATGCGCAGCGTACAGGTTTTGCCTGCATAGGACGATGCGTCATAGAACTTACTTTCGATAGCAGATTTAATCTGCCCGGCATAGTTATTGATATCGGCCCCTGATGCGCCATTGTTTTTAGAATTACCACTCCCGGCAGGCGAAGCATTGTTCCCTTTCGCCCCTCCCCCCGTTTTCGGTGCATTCTTACCAGAGCTTAGCTCACCGAAAATATCATCTGCCTCTGCGGCGGCTTTTTCTGCCGCTGCTTTCTTATCAGCTGCTGCCTTTTCAGCAGCCGCTTTTTCTGCTGCTTTTTTGTCGGCTGCAGCTTTCTTATCAGCTGCAGCCTTTTCAGCAGCCGCTTTCTTCTCAGCTTCTGCTTTGGCTTTTTCAGCAGCTTCAGTTGCCGCTTTCTTTCTTGCTTCAGCTGCAGCTGCTTCTGCCGCTTCCGCTTTCTTCTTCAGTGCCGCAGCGGCTGCCTCGGCTTTTTTCTGCGCTGCGGCTTTGGCGGCTTCTGCTTCTGCTTTTTTCTTTGCGTCTGCAGCCGCTTTCTTCGCTGCTTCTTCCGCAGCTTTAGCATCTGCTTCGGCCTTCGCTTTAGCATCTGCCGCCGCTTTCGCTGCCGCCTCTTCAGCTTGCTTCTGCTTTAACTCGGCCTGTTTTGCGGCTTCTTCAGCCTGCTTTTTCTGCTCCTGAGCCGCTAACCGCTCTTTCTCAAGTTGCTTCAGGCGTTCCTGTTCAGCCGCTTGTTTCTCACGCAGTTCTTCAGCAGCCTGCTGTTCCTTCATCTTGCGCTGTTCATCAGAACGCTTCGCGCTTGATTCCTGGCTTTGCATGCGTTTGTACTGCTCAACTACCGCACCTGAATCAACCATGACAGCGTCGATGGACGAACCACCGCCGCCTCCGGCTGAAGCTTCTATATTCTCATCGAACGAACTCCAGATCAGCGCCGCAAATAAGATGACATGCAGCACTGCTGAAATAATTATCGCCCGCTTGAGCTTGTCGTTTTGTTCGGTTGCCTTTGACACTCTCGGTTTCCAAAAACTGTTCGCCTGTTACCCGCTCTCTTTCAAGCAAGGGAAACGCAGATGTTTAGATAGGCTGCGTCATTAAACCAACCGATTTCACACCCGCACTATGTAACAAGTTCAGTGCTTTAATTATTTCATCGTAAGGCACATCTTTTGCGCCACCGATCAGAAAGACCGTTTTCGGGTTGGCCTTGAAGCGGCTGGACACTTCCGCCACCACCTGCTCTGGTGGTAAACGCTCCAGGCGATCTTTCTCAACCACCACGGTGTACTGACCAATACCAGACACTTCAACAATCACTGGCGGATTATCGTTACTGCTCACCGCCTGTGATTCAGTAGCGTCTGGCAGATCGACCTCCACGCTCTGGGTGATGATGGGCGCTGTCGCCATGAAGATCAGCAACAGCACCAGCAGTACGTCCAGCAACGGTACAATGTTGATTTCGGACTTAAGTTCGCGACGACCTCGTCCACGCGCTCTGGCCATGACTTACCCCTTATTGCTCTCGCTAACGGTAAACGCCTGGCGGTGCAGAATCGCGGTAAACTCTTCCATAAAGTTGTCGTAATTCAGTTCCAGTTTGTTTACGCGCTGGTTGAGGCGGTTGTAGGCCATAACTGCCGGGATAGCGGCAAACAGACCAATTGCAGTCGCAATCAACGCTTCTGCGATACCGGGCGCAACCATTTGCAGTGTTGCTTGTTTTACCGCCCCGAGGGCGATAAAGGCATGCATGATCCCCCAGACCGTACCAAACAGACCAATATACGGGCTGATGGAGCCAACCGTACCGAGGAACGGAATGTGCGTTTCCAGATTTTCAAGTTCACGGTTCATGGAGATACGCATAGCACGCGACGCCCCTTCCACTACGGCTTCCGGCGCATGGCTATTGGCACGATGCAGGCGCACAAACTCTTTGAACCCGCTGTAAAATATTTGTTCCGAACCAGTCAGATTATCCCGTTTCCCCTGACTCTCTTGATAGAGGCGAGAGAGTTCGATTCCAGACCAGAATTTATCTTCAAACGCTTCGGCTTCGCGCGCCGCTGCGTTAAGAATACGGGTCCGCTGGATAATAATGGCCCAGGATGCGATTGAAAAACCAATCAAAATCAACATGATAAGTTTAACCAGAAGGCTAGCCTTCAGGAACAAATCAAGGATATTCATGTCAGTCACTGCTTAAACTCCGCGACAATAGACTTGGGAAGCGCACGAGGCTTCATTTTGAGTGGGTCAACGCAAACAACCAGAACCTCTGCTTCATTCAGCAAAGTATTCTCGGCGTTGACAATACGTTGCGTGAAAACCAAAGAGGTGCCACGCATTGATGTTATTTCAGTCTGTATTTCGAGCATATCGTCGAGCCGCGCAGGTGCGTAATATTCCACCGTCATTTTACGTACCACAAAGGCAACGCGTTCAGCCATCAGCGCCTGCTGACTGAAGTGATGATGACGCAGCATCTCTGTGCGTGCTCTTTCATAAAAAGCGACGTAACTGGCGTGGTACACCACACCACCGGCATCGGTATCTTCATAGTAGACGCGAGCCGGCCATCGAAACAGCGTTGTATTCACTTTACATCCCGGTAATGCAACAAAAGTTAGAGCTTTTAAACGCTGCTACTATACGCGCGCGATTGAGGTTTGGGAATGAGGGCAAGTTAAGGGAGCGTAAAAATTTATGGGCCTGGAGCGGCCCATAATTTTTTAAAGAGAATTCTGATTTAAAAGAAGAAGAAAATCAGCCCGATAATGAGAACAATATCGGCAAGCAATGGGCAAAAAATCCCTTGCCAAAGAACCTTCTGCGGACGAAAGCCCACGCCGTGAATCACACCAGCACAGACGGCCCACATCAGCAATAAACCATGCCAGATTTCCAGTTCACTGGTCTTCGCGGCAAAACGAGATGGGTCCCAAAACATACATCCTGCTAACAGAAGCGCCATCACGAAGGAAAGCGCCCGCAGGGGGCGCTTGTCCATTACCGCATACAAGGTCGCGATAATCTTACTCATCAGATGTCTTCTTGACCGGCTTTGCCTGATTCGACGTGTTCAAGCGCCAGCGCGGTGATTACCCCAAACGAACAGGCAAGAAGCGTTCCCAGAATCCATGCGAAATACCACATTTTTAGCTCCTTACTTAGTACAGAGAGTGGGTGTTACGTTCAATATCTTCTTTGGTGATACGACCGAACATTTTCCAGTAACACCAGGCGGTGTAGAGCAGAATGATCGGTACCAGAACCACCGCAACCCAGGTCATGACGTTAAGCGTCAGCTGGCTGGAAGTTGCATCCCACATTGTCAGACTTGCGTTCATCATGGTGCTGGACGGCATCACAAACGGGAACATTGCGATACCGGCTGTCAGGATGATGCAGGCCAGCGTCAGGGAGGAGAACACAAACGCCCACGCGGCTTTATCCATACGTGCAGTCAGGATGGTCAGCAGCGGCAGAACCACACCCAGTGCCGGAATAGCCCACAGAATTGGCGTGTTGTTGAAGTTAACCAGCCATGCGCCAGCTTCACGAACCACTTCTTTATTCAGTGGGTTAGAGGCTGCGTAATGGTCCATTGTCGATTTCACGACATAACCATCGATACCGTACATCACCCATACGCCAGCCAGTGCGAAACAGACCAGTGTCACCAGCGCAGCCACCTGAGCCGTTGCACGGGTACGCAGGTGCAGTTCGCCCACGGTACGCATTTGCAGATAGGTTGCGCCCTGAGTAATGATCATCCCTACGCTCACCACGCCTGCCAGCAGGCCGAACGGGTTAAGCAACTGGAAGAAGTTACCGGTGTAGTACAGACGCAGATATTCATCAACGTTGAACGGTACGCCCTGCAACAGGTTACCGAACGCAACACCAATTACCAGCGGCGGAACGAAGCTACCAATGAAGATGCCCCAGTCCCACATGTTACGCCAGCGGGTTTCTTCAATCTTGGAGCGGTAGTCAAAACCGACCGGACGGAAGAACAAAGACGCCAGCACGAGGATCATCGCCACATAGAAGCCGGAGAACGCAGCGGCATAGACCATCGGCCAGGCAGCAAAGAGTGCGCCGCCCGCGGTGATCAGCCAAACCTGGTTACCGTCCCAGTGTGGTGCAATGGAGTTAATCATAATTCGACGCTCGGTGTCGTTACGACCGAGGAAACGGGTGAGCATGCCCACCCCCATGTCGAAACCGTCAGTGACTGCAAAACCAATCAGCAGAACGCCAACCAGCAGCCACCAGATAAAACGCAATACTTCATAATCGATCATTTGACGACTCCTGTCTTAGCGTGCCGGCTGAGTAGTCGTGGAAGACTGCTCAAAGTGATAGCGACCGGTTTTCAGGCTGCTTGGGCCGAGGCGTGCAAATTTGAACATTAAGAACAATTCTGCCACCAGGAACAGGGTATACAGGCCGCAAATCAGCACCATTGAGAAGATGAGATCGCCTGCGGTCAGTGACGAATTCGCCACAGCTGTCGGCAGCACTTCACCGATAGCCCACGGTTGGCGGCCATATTCAGCCACGAACCAGCCCGCTTCTACAGCAATCCACGGCAGCGGAATACCGTACAGCGCGGCGCGCAGCAGCCATTTTTTCTCGCCAATGCGGTTGCGGATGACACTCCAGAAAGAGAGCGCGATGATTGCCAGCAGCAGGAAGCCACACGCCACCATAATACGGAACGCGAAGTACAGCGGCGCTACACGCGGAATGGAGTCTTTAGTTGCCTGTTGAATCTGCGCTTCAGTCGCATCAGCCACGTTTGGCGTATAGCGTTTCAGCAGCAGACCGTAACCGAGGTCTTTCTTCATGCTATTGAACTGGTCACGAACCGCCTGGTCGGTAGAACCAGAACGCAGTTGTTCGAGCAGAGAGTACGCCTTCATCCCGTTACGAATGCGTTCTTCATGCTGCACCATCAGCTCTTTCAGGCCGATAACCGGGGTATCCACGGAACGCGTTGCAATGATGCCCAGTGCGTAAGGGATCTGAATCGCAAATTTGTTCGTCTCCTCTTCCTGATCAGGAATGCCGAACAGAGTAAAGGCAGCAGGCGCAGGTTGCGTTTCCCACTCGGCTTCAATAGCAGCCAGTTTGGTTTTCTGCACGTCGCCCATTTCGTAGCCGGATTCATCACCCAGAACAATAACAGACAGAACAGCAGCCATACCGAAGCTGGCAGCGATAGCAAAGGAGCGTTTAGCGAAGGCGAAGTCACGACCTTTCAGCATATACCATGCGCTGATACCGAGGATGAACATCGCGCCAGTCACATAACCAGACGCTACAGTGTGAACGAATTTCACCTGAGCAACCGGGTTAAGCACCAGCTCGGAGAAGCTCACCATCTCCATACGCATAGTTTCAAAGTTGAAATCGGACGCGATTGGGTTTTGCATCCAGCCGTTCGCAACCAGAATCCACAGTGCGGACAGGTTTGAACCGAGCGCCACCAGCCAGGTGACACACATATGCTGAACTTTACCCAGACGATCCCAACCGAAGAAGAACAGACCTACAAAGGTGGATTCGAGGAAGAAGGCCATCAGACCTTCGATTGCCAGCGGCGCACCGAAGATATCCCCTACATAGTGGGAATAGTAAGACCAGTTAGTCCCGAACTGGAACTCCATGGTCAGACCGGTAGCCACACCCAGAGCGAAGTTGATACCAAACAACTTGCCCCAGAACTTGGTCATATCTTTATAAATCTGTTTGCCGGAGAGGACGTAGACCGTTTCCATAATGGCCAGCAGGAACGCCATACCGAGCGTCAGTGGCACAAAAAGGAAGTGGTACATCGCGGTCAAGGCAAACTGTAAGCGCGACAGTTCGACTATATCTAACATCATGACTCCTTGCTCATCGCATGAAGACTCCGAGAGTGAACCCCGTTAGAAAGGGTCACACGCATGCCCCAATAGAAATTTGTTTGAACACTTTCATCATACCATGTGAATGCACACAAAAACGGCGTAAAGAAAGGTTGCAAACATGTTAATAAAAACTCAAATTGATCCCACGTATATATTACGCCGCAAAATCCTTACAATAAACAGGTTTTTGTTGAAGCAAATTTGCATTTTTCGACGGTGATCAATTTATAGCTAAATTACCGCCTTTCAGCCAATTTGATCGAGAACAATTTATCTCTTTTTGATGCCCATTTCCAAGACTTATACATTGATAAATATCAATTCCTACAAATTATGTTAATCATGTTTCAATAAGGTAACTTTAGTGACATTTATGTTTAAAATGTGTGAGTTATAAGGCTGAAATTAGTTTCGGTTGGCAATTAAAGATAAAAAGAGACGAAGCAAAAACAGCACGGTTGACCTTAATTCTTTTTTTGGTCACTGGCTAATACGACGCAGAGTTTCAGGATTACTAATAAAGGCATAAATCCACCCCCGCCGATATTAACATTTAATTAACTTATAATTATATTATAATTAACTCACCCAGGGTTATTATTTTGTTAAAAATAAAGCCACATATACGTGGCTTGAGAGTGAAGATAAACGCAAAATTACCTGATGCGCTACGCTTGCCAGTGTCTACATCATCTCTGCAATATATTGAATTTGCCTGCTTTTGTAGACCGAATAAAGCGTTCATGCCGTATCCGGCATGAACAAAGCGCCCTTTGTCAACAATCTGGCCGCGCATATGTGGCTTCGGTTTGATTGCTATTCAGGCAAGCCGGTAACTGAACGTCCGTGACTGGCCGGGTAAAAAAGGCCCCGATAGATTTGAACCTTGATTTTCCTCGGTGGTAATGTGTTCATCCATCATCGTTTCTGAGCAAGAAATCACCTCGCGACTGAAAGCAACAGTCGCATCACAGGTTGCTGATTCAGCCGGATTAAACAGCCGTAAAATCACTTCTTGTCGGTCTTCAGCTTTCTTAAGTGCGCTTATCAGGCATCCCACTGGGGGCATTTTCAACAAACTATAACTTTCCGGCACGTTGAATCCGGCTTTGTTGAGCTTCATCGCATCCCATGGGATTTTGTTGTAACACTGTACTGGAGTCAGCCATGCTCGCGCCTGCTGAGCTACACCAGCGGCGGTTGGCGTACCGGTATAACTCAATAAACTTAGGCGACAAGAAAGCAGACCACGTAGTTGTGAGTCCGGGACTGGCATTTTAATTCCCGAAGGCCGCCCAGGCCTTAAAAGCAGATCTTCTTTGCCCAGTAAGCCCACGCCACGCAGCAACGTAATGGCAAAGGTTTTCTTCTCTTCACCGATGACTTCAAATTCACGTAACCCTTCGCTAAAGACAGCCATGCCGTTACGCCCTTCCTGTAAGGCAACATAGTTGAGCATATTCCATACCGGAACCGGCGCTTCTTTCCAGCCTTCTTGCTGCCAGTTGTTCATTGCACTGTCGTTCACGGGGCGCGTTAGCGAACCAAACTGCGTATCTGCCAGAACACTGTCGGTGTTAAAAGGTGTAGGGACCAGGACACGAAGGCGATGATCGTCAGCCTGGTTATCAAGGTTGATATCCACATCAATACGCCTGCTGTTATGACTAAGAGTGACAACCAACACCACCCCTACTCTGCCAGTGGATTGCCGGGCGCTGCGTTCTGACAAATTGAGCGGCACTGCCATGTCATAGCGGATAACAGCCCTGCTCTGCCAGGCTTCATGAATAATATCGCATTGCGGTTTCGCGTTCGCTGCGGTAATTACCCACTCTTCTTTTGCGGGTGAATAGTCATATTCATCACCATCATCAGAGCTTTCTTCAATTTGCAGGTAATGCTGCCAACTTACTGATTTAGTGTATGATGGTGATTTTAAGGTGCTTGCGTGGCTTCCATTTCCATCAGATGTCCTTCCTGCTCCGCTACTGAAGGCGTGGTGCGTAACGGCAAAAGCACTGCCGGACATCAGCGCTATCTCTGCTCTCATTGCCGTAAAACATGGCAACTACAGTTCACTTACACCGCCTCTCAGCCCGGTACGCACCAGAAA
>NZ_MIIV01000254.1:0-1639 GCF_001743015.1 Shigella sp. FC1567 | reverse complement strand
AAGTGAAATCCTGGCTGACCGGGTGAGTGAGGAAAGCCGCCGCTGGCTGGCATCGTGCGGCCTGACGGTGGCGCAGATGCAAAGCCAGATGGACCCGGTATACACGCCGGCGCGAAAAATCCACCTGTACCACTGCGACCATCGCGGCCTGCCGCTGGCGCTTATCAGCACGGAAGGGGCAACAGAATGGTGCGCAGAATACGATGAGTGGGGCAACCTGCTGAATGAAGAGAACCCGCACCAGCTGCAGCAGCTTATCCGTTTGCCGGGGCAGCAGTATGATGAGGAGTCCGGCCTGTATTACAACCGCCACCGCTATTATGACCCGCTGCAGGGGCGATATATCACTCAGGACCCAATTGGGCTGAAGGGGGGATGGAATTTTTATCAGTATCCGTTGAATCCGATCTCAGAGATAGACCCACAAGGGTTAAATCCGTTAATTCTTGGTGTTGTAGCACTGATGAGTTGCGGTTTGTTTTCATCAGGTGGTGTTATCCAAAGTGGGCAACAACGCAGAGATCAATATGGACGTAAAGTTAATCCAGAAGCCGACAAATTAACAGATGAACATAAGTCAGGTGTAAATCCTGGAGGTAACTGTAGTCCCCAGAACCTGAGTGACTTACAAAATGAAAAAAACAGATTATGTAACCAGTCTAGAGCTTGCGCTCCTCAGATGCTGAGAAAAGAAATATTGAGACGGTACGAGATAAATTTGGCGTGCGCTTCGGTCAGAAAGCAGATTAATAATCAGTGCTTTGGTGGTGGAGATAAGGCCCATATGGAAGAAGAGAATAAAGCATATAAAACAGCAGCTGATTGCAGTGGCTTAATAAAATGAAAAAAATAATTTTCTCTAACGAGAGTGCAGTCTATGATGAACTTATGATTCATTTTCCATGCCAGCCATTACCTCATATTTCAAATGATATTATAGGGCTGGATGAACTGGATGTTGTATATAATTTTTTCCAAAAGAAACAATGGAATGAAATAGCCAATAATTTAAAAATAAAGGATGACTCTTATGCTTTAGAGTTAGGAATTACATTCCTCCCTGAGAAAGTATTCTGCTATTACATCCCTCTGTATATTTATGTCTCGTTGTTTAATAAGAATGATTTTTGGGTTTTTGAATCCGATTTTATTCAACAATATTTATGTCCTGAGTATCGGGATTACGATGATTTTTTGAATTTTGTTTTTAATTTTTCAGATATACAACTATCTATTATTGCACAGTTTATGTCTTATGAATCAGACGCTGGATTCTTTTATGCAAGTAAAGCTTGTATGGATTTTTGGGAAGATTATTCACCTCTATTACATAAGAAAATTTAATCGTAAAAGGTATAAATGGTTTAATAAAAAACTTGTCTACTCGTTGGAGTAGATGAAAAATAAGATGACGTTGGCGGTAATGCTGCCAACTTACTGATTTAGTGTATGATGGTGATTTTAAGGTGCTTGCGTGGCTTCCATTTCCATCAGATGTCCTTCCTGCTCCGCTACTGAAGGCGTGGTGCGTAACGGCAAAAGCACTGCCGGACATCAGCGCTATCTCTGCTCTCATTGCCGTAAAACATGGCAACTACAGTTCACTTACACCGCCTCTCAGCCCGGTACGCACCAGAAA
>NZ_MIIV01000253.1:0-1642 GCF_001743015.1 Shigella sp. FC1567 | reverse complement strand
CCCGCAACCAATCAAATTTGATGAAATAAAGCAGTACGGTGACGCGGGGTGGAGCAGCCTGGTAGCTCGTCGGGCTCATAACCCGAAGGTCGTCGGTTCAAATCCGGCCCCCGCAACCAATACTTAGAATGCTGATAAACCGCAATGTGTTCCACAAATTGCGGTTTTTTGTATTTAAAAACTTCGTTCGCTGAACTCACAACACGTTTTTTATCTCCCTTCCTGCGAAGTAATCAATTATCGACTGGGCAACGTGTGTACCGGTTTGCTGGTATGACTCAACGGTGGCGGCCGCAATATGCGGCGTTGTAATGATATTTTTGGCATGTAGCAGTGGGCTAAATTGCGCCAACGGTTCAGAGCTAAACACATCCAGCGCCGCAAACACATTTCGTTCTTCAATCACCTGTAGTAAAGCGCCCTCATCCAGCAACTTTCCCCTTGCGGCATTGATGATTAGAGCACCATTGCGCATCATCGACAAATATTTATGACTAATGAAGTTCTCCAGCTCAGGAGAAAAAGGCAAAAGAACAATGATGACATGCGACTGCATAAAGATATCTTCAATTGATACAAACTGAACTCCAACTTTGTCAGCAACCTGATAATCGGGTTGTTTGTCATAAGCTAAAAGCTCAACATCAAAACCGGATAACCTTTTTGCCAGGGTTTTACCTATATTGCCGTAGCCAACCATGCCAATCCGTTTGCCTTGTAATTCATAGCCATGCGACTCACCCCAGTAGCCATTTTGCATCGCATGATAGCTGCCGGGAATATTTCTCATGCTCGCGAAGATAAGTCCAATGATAAATTCCGCGACAGCATTTGAATTAATCCCAACCGCATTATTGACTACAATACCGGATTGTTGTGCTGCACGAAGATCAATATTATCTATCCCCGTCCCGAATCTCGATATTATTTTCACACCAGGCAGCAATGATAGCGTGTCCGCCTGATAACAATCTTTTCCGGCGATGACCGCGCAAATAGATTCTCGTAATGCAGTGGATTCTGATTTAAGCAGATGCTCCACATTATTCTTAATAATAAGATTAAAATTATTCTCTCTTAGCAACTTGCTGGCGGAAACACAGCGTGCTGAAAAGCTGGGGACGGTGACCAGAACATTTTTCATAGCTGACACTCACTTCAATGAACGCCACCCCAAAAGATGGCGTGACCGGTCACTGTATTTATACTTTGAAATTATGAATTTGCTTTAATGCCGAGTGCACCTCCTGGATGATATAAGCCGAAATCAGCACGAGTAAATTTTTTCAATTCAGAGAGTGCAAGCGCCACCGCATCACCAACAACCAGAACAACAGTAGACGAGCATGACGGTGCTAAACCTAAAGGTAATGACTCCAACTTACTGATAGTGTTTTATGTTCAGATAATGCCCGATGACCTTGTCATGCAGCTCCACCGATTTTGAGAACGACAGTGACTTCCGTCCCAGCCTTGCCAGATGTTGTCTCAGATTCAGATTATGTCGCTCAATGCGCTGAGTGTAACGCTTGCTGATAACGTGCAGCTTTCCCTTCAGGCGTGATTCATACAGCGGCCAGCCATCCGTCATCCATACCACGACCTCAAAGGCCGACAGCAGGCTCAGAAGACGCTCCAGTGT
>NZ_MIIV01000252.1:0-1649 GCF_001743015.1 Shigella sp. FC1567 | reverse complement strand
GCCTCAAAATCCTTTGCGTGTTTTTGCTCCCCGTTCTCCAAAAAAAAACCGAGCCGCCACGGTTCCGGTAGCGCTCAAGGCGCGGCCGGAAACCGTCTGGGGAGAACCCCAGACCCCCATCGCTGCAACACCGACGGTCTACGACCACCTACCAACCGCATGGCTGCCTGTTCCGTGCAAATGGGCTTTGCAGGGGGCTGGCGCGGTTCCTGGCGACCTGAAAGCCCCTGGTTAGGGGTATCGGCGCGCTTGACCTCCTGAGAGCCTCTGTAAGCGTTTTTCGCGCCTTCCATGCCCTGGCGGGCATCTAAAACCCGTTTCGTGCGTCTGAGAGCTTTTGAGCGCGTTTGAGGGGCTATCTGGCGACTCATCCCCAAAAGAACAACACCGGGATCACCGACAACATGCGAGAGGTGATCCCGCTCGCCGCAAGTCGATGACCGAGCGTAGCGAGCGAATCGACGAGGAAGCGGAAGAGAACTGGAAGCCACATTGAGCACTTACGCACTGATGCGGGGTGTCGGGGTGAAGCCCTGACCAAGTGGTAATCGTATCGGCGTGCATGCGCGGTTATACGATTACACATCCTGTCCCGATTTCTGAGGCGTTTTAACGGTGAACGGACGGCAAAAACACGATGGAGCTGTTGAACGTGAAAACCACGAAATCTGGCAAAAATCACGGCTGGCGAGGCTTGCATAGGAGTAAGCCAGTATACACTCCGCTATCGCTACGTGACTGGGTCAGGGCTTCGCCCCGACACCCCCAAAGGGCGTTGCGTTGCACGCAACACCCTTACCTAGAATAGATCTTTTACGCCGATTTGTAAGTGGTTGTTTTTTTAGTGTGTTTTTTATTTACCTGTCGCATCCAGGATGACACAACGTTGTCGCATCCAGGATGCGACAACACGCAACAAGGTGTTGCATAGATGTGTCATGATGGCTTAGATTTGAACCAACGTTAGTGCATGGGATTTTCAGAGGGAAAAAATCATGTTTATTGATTCAGAAAAACGACTGAAACAACTTTCAGATGAGGCAAAGAAAAACACCGAGGATCTCGAAGAAGCAAAGAAAAATTCAAGGTTTACACAAGTATCCCCAAAAGGTTGGGAACGTGTTCGAGAGCTGCTGAAGGATAGCCAAGGCATATCAGCACTGAAGCTGTACTCATTTTTAGCGGAGCATATCGATCCTACGTGTGGCGCTGTCGTTGCGGATCAGCAATTTCTAGCTGAAAAACTTGGAGTTAGCAGAAGCACAATTATTCGGTGGCTCAATTACTTAGAATCAAAAAATGCATTAGTTAGAATCCCCGTTGCTGGTAAGGTTTGTGCGTATGCCCTCGATCCACATGAAGTCTGGAAGGGATACAACACTACGAAAAACCATGCAGCGTTTGTCACTAAAACACTGGTCAACAAAGACGGTGATATTCAGCGCCGAATCATGGCCATGTTTTCAAATTGAGCTAGCGGCAGGCGGACAATCAGGGGCTACGTGTTAACGTTCTGACCATGATTGTCTATCCTGCATTGCTCTTTTGCCGCCTCAAAATCCTTTGCGTGTTTTTGCTCCCCGTTCTCCAAAAAAAAACCGAGCCGCCACGGTTCCGGTAGCGCTCAAGGCGCGGCCGGAAACCGTCTG
>NZ_MIIV01000251.1:0-1667 GCF_001743015.1 Shigella sp. FC1567 | reverse complement strand
GCGCGGAAACTGCTGGGATAACAGCCCAATGGAACGCTTCTTCAGGAGTCTGAAGAACGAATGGATGCCGGTGGTGGGTTACGTAAGCTTCAGCGAGGCAGCTCACGCCATAACGGACTATATCGTTGGATATTACAGCGCACTAAGACCGCACGAATATAACGGTGGGTTACCCCCAAACGAATCGGAAAATCGATACTGGAAAAACTCTAACTCGGTGGCCAGTTTTTGTTGACCACTTCAATGTTGCTTTTGACTTCAAGTAATCGACGCAACACCAGTCGACCGATACGACCAAAACCGTTAATACCAACCTTACTCATGGTTTTCTCCTGTCAGGAACGTTCGGATGAAAATTGATCCTTTCCAGGCTTAGCCCAGGATTGTGGGATGGGCAATCTCCATTCTTACAGTGAAACGTAACGTACTGAAAACGGGTGAACAATATTTAATGAAATTTTGAGAAAAGCCCGTTATGTTAACGGAAAATTATGTTAAAGCAGGAAATGTTATGGAAAATAAATACTCAAGGTTACAAATCAGCATTCACTGGCTGGTCTTTTTGCTGGTTATCGCAGCGTATTGCGCAATGGAGTTTCGGGGTTTCTTCCCACGTAGCGATCGGCCACTCATCAACATGATTCATGTTTCCTGCGGCATCTCAATTCTCGTGCTGATGGTCGTTCGTCTTTTGTTAAGGCTGAAATACCCAACCCCGCCGATTATACCTAAGCCAAAACCGATGATGACGGGACTGGCGCATTTGGGACATTTGGTGATTTATCTCCTGTTTATTGCGCTGCCAGTGATTGGTTTGGTGATGATGTATAACCGGGGCAACCCGTGGTTTGCGTTTGGTTTGACGATGCCTTACGCTTCAGAGGCCAATTTCGAACGGGTTGATAGCTTAAAGTCGTGGCATGAAACGCTGGCGAATCTGGGATATTTTGTCATCGGGTTGCACGCTGCGGCTGCACTGGCACACCACTATTTCTGGAAGGACAACACACTTCTACGCATGATGCCGCGTAAACGTTCCTGAAGGATATTTAAAGAAAACGCCTGTACTAAAACCGACCCGTGGTACAGGCGAAGAATACGGGTCTACATCGGAAGCGCCTATTATATTTATTTGTATGACAAATAAAACCATAATCCTTGCCCATACGTCCATCTGGCTTATTTTTAATCAATTCACCCGATCTTTGATCTCATCAACGGTATCAAAATAAACCAGCGTATAACGTTCAAATCGAACATAAGATTCGATAAACCATGGAGGTTATATGAAAAAACTGGCACTTATTTTGTTTATGGGAACGCTTGTTTCCTTTTATGCCGATGCCGGGCGCAAACCCTGTTCTGGTTCGAAAGGGGGGATCTCACACTGTACGGCAGGCGGCAAATTTGTCTGTAATGATGGTTCTATTAGTGCCTCGAAAAAAATGGTAATGCTGCCAACTTACTGATTTAGTGTATGATGGTGATTTTAAGGTGCTTGCGTGGCTTCCATTTCCATCAGATGTCCTTCCTGCTCCGCTACTGAAGGCGTGGTGCGTAACGGCAAAAGCACTGCCGGACATCAGCGCTATCTCTGCTCTCATTGCCGTAAAACATGGCAACTACAGTTCACTTACACCGCCTCTCAGCCCGGTACGCACCAGAAA
>NZ_MIIV01000250.1:0-1691 GCF_001743015.1 Shigella sp. FC1567 | reverse complement strand
TTTCTGGTGCGTACCGGGCTGAGAGGCGGTGTAAGTGAACTGTAGTTGCCATGTTTTACGGCAATGAGAGCAGAGATAGCGCTGATGTCCGGCAGTGCTTTTGCCGTTACGCACCACGCCTTCAGTAGCGGAGCAGGAAGGACATCTGATGGAAATGGAAGCCACGCAAGCACCTTAAAATCACCATCATACACTAAATCAGTAAGTTGGCAGCATTACCTTTTTTATATACATGATTCACTGATACCAGTGGCATTAATAGCTATTATATAGCTTCAGCTCCTTTTTTCATACCTTAAGGAAAAATTGCCCCCTCCCCCAAAAAGTATCGTTTTTTTACATTAAACCGATCCAGTTTAGGATAGTGTAAAGCAGAAGTTCTTCAATATATAACATATGGAGTTAATATGCTTACACAAACTATATATCCGCCTCCTCCAGAAGTTCCTGTCTACTGCTGAAGGGAACCAATAACATTGCAAAGCAGATAAAAAAGAATCCAACACCTCTCAACATAAAGAATACGCCCTGATATTTATGCTCCCGACAAATAACAATCACAGATTAATTTCAAATTCGTTCTCCACTTATTCAATCGACACTAGCCGCGCATATGAAAATTATCTAACCCATTGGACTGAATGGAAAAATAACCGCATACAAGAAGAACAACGAGACATCGCTTTTCAGCGACTAGTATCATGTCTACAAAACCAAGAGACGAACCTAGACTTGTCTGAATTAGGCCTGACAACATTACCTGAAATCCCCCCGGGAATTAAATCAATTAATATAAGTAAAAATAATTTAAGCTTAATCTCCCCATTGCCTGCGTCCCTTACACAGCTTAATGTCAGCTATAACAGACTTATTGAACTGCCTGCTTTGCCTCAAGGACTTAAATTATTGAATGCGTCCCACAATCAACTAATCACACTACCCACACTCCCCATATCTTTGAAGGAGCTTCATGTCTCAAATAATCAATTATGTTCTCTTCCTGTTTTACCAGAACTACTGGAAACATTAGATGTATCATGTAATGGGCTGGCAGTTTTACCACCTTTACCATTTTCTTTACAAGAGATTAGCGCAATAGGGAATCTTCTTAGTGAACTCCCCCCTCTACCTCACAACATTCACTCCATATGGGCAATCGACAATATGTTAACCGATATTCCATACCTGCCGGAAAATTTAAGGAACGGTTATTTTGACATAAATCAGATAAGTCATATCCCGGAAAGCATTCTTAATCTGAGGAATGAATGTTCAATAGATATTAGTGATAACCCATTGTCATCCCATGCTCTGCAATCCCTGCAAAGATTAACCTCTTCGCCGGACTACCACGGCCCGCAGATTTACTTCTCCATGAGTGACGGACAACAGAATACACTCCATCGCCCCCTGGCTGATGCCGTGACAGCATGGTTCCCGGAAAACAAACAATCTGATGTATCACAGATATGGCATGCTTTTGAACATGAAGAGCACGCCAACACCTTTTCCGCGTTCCTTGACCGCCTTTCCGATACCGTCTCTGCACGCAATACCTCCGGATTCCGTGAACAGGTCGCTGCATGGCTGGAAAAACTCAGTGCCTCTGCGGAGCTTCGACAGCAGTCTTTCGCTGTTGCTGCTGATGCCACTGAGAGCTGTGAGGACCGTGTCGCGCTCACATGGAACAA
>NZ_MIIV01000249.1:0-1703 GCF_001743015.1 Shigella sp. FC1567 | reverse complement strand
AAAGGTTCTCAGTATGTATCGCTGGCCTACACACAGCGGCTTAAGGAAGCCGGATTACTGGCATCAACAGGAAGTACAGGCGACTCGTATGACAACGCGATGGCGGAGAGCATCAATGGTCTTTACAAAGCGGAGGTAATACACCGTAAGAGCTGGAAAAACCGTGCAGAAGTGGAACTGGCCACACTCACGTGGGTGGACTGGTATAATAATCGACGATTGCTGGAAAGGCTGGGCCACATCCCTCCGGCAGAAGCAGAAAAAGCTTATTATGCTTCCATCGGAAACGATGATCTGGCAGCCTGAGTTCACAGATAAAACACTCTCCAGGAAACCCGGGGCGGTTCAATTACCCTTTTGCTTTTATATCTGCGTCTAAAATAAAAATGAGCCGCAGGTTAACCGCAAAAGTTACATGCTCACATAGCAAAAAGAATAGCCAACTTCATTATGGCTTCAGTGAGATGTATGGTCGTAGGATTTCATACATTGACACTGGTTATACATACAGTAAAAATACTCTCTACTGGAGGGCATTTTTTATGGCAGTACGAAAACTCACCACTGGGAAATGGCTTTGCGAATGTTACCCCGCCGGACGAAGTGGGCGTCGTGTGCGTAAACAATTCGCCACCAAAGGCGAAGCACTGGCTTTTGAGCGCCACACGATGGAAGAAACCGAAGCAAAGCCCTGGCTGGGTGAATCAGTGGATCGTCGAACACTGAAAGACGTGGTTGAGCTATGGTTCAAACTACATGGTAAATCTCTGACAGCTGGGCAGCATGTCTATGACAAATTGCTGTTGATGGTTGACGCTCTGGGCAATCCTCTTGCAACCGATCTCACCTCTAAAATGTTTGCCCACTATCGAGATAAACGCCTGACAGGCGGGATCTACTTCAGCGAGAAATGGAAGAAAGGAGCAAGCCCGGTCACCATTAACCTGGAGCAAAGCTATCTAAGTAGTGTTTTTAGCGAACTATCCCGTCTGGGCGAATGGTCGTATCCGAACCCACTGGAGAACATGCGAAAATTCACCATCGCAGAAAAAGAGATGGCATGGCTTACCCATGAGCAGATTGTTGAATTGCTGGCTGATTGCAAACGTCAGGACCCAATTCTGGCACTGGTAGTTAAGATATGCTTAAGCACAGGCGCACGCTAGCGTGAAGCCGTAAATCTTACCCGCTCACAGGTGACCAAATACCGAATTACCTTTGTCAGAACGAAGGGGAAGAAAAACAGAAGCATCCCTATCAGTAAAGAGCTTTACGAAGAGATCATGGCGCTTGATGGGTTCAATTTCTTCACAGACTGCTATTTTCAATTTTTATCCGTGATGGAAAAAACGTCTATCGTGCTCCCTCGCGGTCAACTCACACACGTTCTGCGCCATACGTTTGTGAAGTGGCACACTGAATTTGGCCACCTGAACAGAGGTGATATGCTCACCTCAGAACAACACAGGTGCTCCAATGAAAAAAAGAAATTTTAGCGCAGAGTTTAAACGCGAATCCGCTCAACTGGTTGTTGACCAGAAATACACGGTGGCAGATGCCGCCAAAGCTATGGATGTTGGCCTTTCCACAATGACAAGATGGGTCAAACAACTGCGTGATGAGCGTCAGGGCAAAACACCAAAAGCCTCTCCGATAACACCAGAACAAATCGAAATACGTAAGCTGAGGAAAAAGCTACAACG
>NZ_MIIV01000248.1:0-1718 GCF_001743015.1 Shigella sp. FC1567 | reverse complement strand
TGTCGCCATTGTTCGATTAACGCGTATTTTTCAGCGACTCCTGTGCAAAATACGCTGTTGCTTTTTTTAATATATCTCGCTCAAGGCGAGCTTCATTTAACGCCTTACGCAGTTGCAGAATTTCAGATTCCAGTTCAGCCACCGTGCGGGAACCAGGAGTACCGAGCCCTTTTCTGGCGGCGGTAACCCATTGTCCTAAAGTGCCTTCAGGAAGGGATAATCGGGAAGCGCCTTCACTGATCGAAAGTTGATTTTCAAGAACCGTTCTGACAGCTTCGGCTTTGAACTCTTTAGAGTAACGTTGGTTTTTTCTGCTCATTATTAGCTCCTTCTGATGCCATTCTATTTCAGGAAGGAGTGTCCGTTAAACTCAGGCTACCTCAGATATTCAAAGTTTTGCTGTTTTATCAGGGAATATTTATATGATACGTAAGTCAGCTACAGGTGTTATTGTTGCGTTAGCCGTAATCTGGGGTGGTGGCATATGGTACACAGGTACGCAAATTCAGCCTGGTGTCGAAAAATTTATTAAAGATTTTAACGATGCTAAAAAGAAAGGTGAACATGCCTACGATATGACGTTAAGTTATAAAAACTTTGACAAAGGCTTTTTTAATTCCCATTTTCAAATGCAAATTTCATTTGATAACGGTGCACCCGATCTCAATATCAAGCCAGGCCAGAAAGTTGCATTTGATGTGGATGTTGAGCACGGTCCGTTGCCCATCACAATGTTAATGCATGGTAATGTCATCCCAGCACTGGCAGCGGCAAAAGTGAACTTAGTGAATAATGAACTGACACAACCGCTATTTATCGCCGCGAAAAATAAATCGCCCGTGGAAGCGACATTGCGATTCGCGTTTGGTGGCTCATTCTCTACGACATTAGATGTTGCCCCTGCAGAGTATGGAAAGTTTTCTTTTGGTGAGGGCCAGTTTACTTTTAATGGTGATGGTAGTTCATTGTCTAACCTGGATATTGAAGGCAAAGTCGAAGATATTGTTCTGCAATTATCACCAATGAACAAAGTAACGGCAAAAAGTTTTACCATTGATTCTCTGACACGATTAGAAGAAAAGAAATTTCCGGTTGGTGAAAGCGAGTCGAAATTTAATCAGGTTAATATTATCAATCAGGGGGAAGACGTTGCCCAAATCGATGCTTTCGTTGCAAAAACCAGGCTGGATCGCGTTAAAGACAAAGATTATATCAATGTCAATCTGACCTACGAACTTGATAAGTTAACAAAAGGGAATCAGCAACTCGGTAGTGGTGAGTGGTCATTGATTGCTGAATCTATTGATCCCTCAGCAGTGCGCCAATTTATCATCCAGTATAACATTGCGATGCAGAATGAACCGCCCCGGGAATCCTGGAGACTAAACTCCCTGAGAAAGAGGTAAACAGGATGACTAAAAATACTCGTTTTTCCCCCGAAGTCCGTCAGAGGGCGATTCGTATGGTTCTGGAAAGTCAGGGCGAATATGACTCACAGTGGGCGGCAATTTGTTCCATTGCCCCAAAGATTGGCTGTACACCGGAGACTCTGCGTGTCTGGGTACGCCAGCATGAGCGGGATACCGGAGGCGGTGATGGCGGGCTCACCACCGCTGAACGTCAGCGTCTGAAAGAGCTGGAACGTGAAAATCGTGAACTGCGCCGCAGTAACGATATCCTTCGCCAGGCTTCCGCTTATTTTGCGAAGGCGGAGTTCG
>NZ_MIIV01000247.1:0-1722 GCF_001743015.1 Shigella sp. FC1567 | reverse complement strand
ATTCACCGTCGGATTTACTGCTACGTCGCCCTCAGGGAATTAAACCTAAAAAGAAAATCGTCAAAATTAGAGATTCCGGTTTGACACGGAAAGTCATATTAGCGCTGGGAGCTTACCACCATAACAGGCCCATCATCGACAGAGGAGAACAGGATAAATATATTATCGTTTCGTGTTAATTTATTAGTGTTAAAGGTTCTTAACTTTTCTTCAGTTTCTATAAATATAGGTGAAACATCATCACTACGAATCCACTCTTTATAAAGATACCAGGCATTTGCTTTGATCATATCATCCGTTGATCGTAAGGCCTGATCGATAAGTTGGATAAAAAAATTGTTATTTTTATCAATCAGCCCTTTATTCATATTAAACCTGTTAATAAAATGGATCATCTGTTGGGTATCGAAATCCACCTTGCTGAATCGATGTTGACGCATAAAATCATCGAACTTGTTATCTTCACCAGAATGGATATAACTGCGTATAATTGGATCTTTTATATAAGGACAATGGCTAAATGTTTTCTTCATATTCTCAATAAAGTTTTTATTAACAATATTAAGAATTTTTAATTGCATAACCAGTTTTACTGCCAGAACGGATTTCAATATCATTGCATTATCTGGCAATGTATCAATCATTTTTATAATGTTATTGATATAACCATCGAGATCTTCATTCCCAAATATATCTGAATAATCAATAGTTAATTCCAATTGTTCTGTAATGCAATCTTTAAAATTCCCTGTCGACATTCGCACATGATCAAACATAACAGCTGTCAAATTCGATTTAATAAATGATATTTCTTTGGCAGACAGAAACTCTGCTCTGGTGAAGTGCGAAGCGTAAAGATAACAATTATCGAAGTTTGAATTTCTAATCTGACATTCGCGAAAATTACTATGACCAAGTTGACTCTGCGAGAAGTCAACTGTATCAAGAATATCTTGGCTAAAATCAACACATTCGCCACTCGTTTTGAGAAAAATCACATTGTGTAAACGTCGACATTTAAATATGACATTATCAACTGTTGCCTTAGTAAAATTGCAATTCTCAATTTCTTTACATTCGAAAGTTACATGTTGTAGATTTGATGATAAAAAAGACACCTTAGAAATAACGTCACCTTTAAAATGACAATTTGTTACATCAAAATCAGACAGGTCGATATACCCCTGCGAATCTTTATCCATCAGAAAATTACAAGCGCATTCTATTTTTTCATTTCTGTAGAATTTTACACTTATAGTATCATTACTAATTGAGACTTCACGTAACATATTTATTGCATGATTTTTTCGTTCCGTTGTTTTATATTTAAAAATATATCACTGATATAAATAAAGTTATCTCTGTTTAAACCTGTCACCCCATTGAAATTACGTAGTAAATCAAGATCTACTATATTATTTCCTTGAACCACATCATGTTTCATCAAAGAGTTATTGCCACCAGAATTTGTGATATGACCTATCATAAAACCTCTGTAATACAGAAATAAAATAACCTGGAAAAGTAGCCTGAGCGTCCAGACACTACCGGCGAAAGGAAAAGAATCTCTGATAAGGCATTGAGATAATGGACATTCTTAGTGAAGAAGAAGTGAAGTACTATAAAAAATGGTAATGCTGCCAACTTACTGATTTAGTGTATGATGGTGATTTTAAGGTGCTTGCGTGGCTTCCATTTCCATCAGATGTCCTTCCTGCTCCG
>NZ_MIIV01000246.1:0-1757 GCF_001743015.1 Shigella sp. FC1567 | reverse complement strand
TGTCGCCATTGTTCGATTAACGCGTATTTTTCAGCGACTCCTGTGCAAAATACGCTGTTGCTTTTTTTAATATATCTCGCTCAAGGCGAGCTTCATTTAACGCCTTACGCAGTTGCAGAATTTCAGATTCCAGTTCAGCCACCGTGCGGGAACCAGGAGTACCGAGCCCTTTTCTGGCGGCGGTAACCCATTGTCCTAAAGTGCCTTCAGGAAGGGATAATCGGGAAGCGCCTTCACTGATCGAAAGTTGATTTTCAAGAACCGTTCTGACAGCTTCGGCTTTGAACTCTTTAGAGTAACGTTGGTTTTTTCTGCTCATTATTAGCTCCTTCTGATGCCATTCTATTTCAGGAAGGAGTGTCCGTTAAACTCAGGCTACCTCAGGTGGTTGAAGAGCGTCAGCGCGGGTTAACCAGTTTGCGCCAAATTAACCGCAAGACCCGGGAAGTCATTGGTATTGCCTTTGATGATCCAGCCTATGTGACCTGGATTGCCTACAATCCAGAACCTGAAACCGCGCGATTGCGTTATGGTTATTCTTCCATGACCACACCAGACACTTTGTTTGAACTGGATATGGATACCGGTGAGCGTCGTGTATTAAAACAAACGGAAGTTCCTGGTTTTGATGCGGCGAATTACCGCAGTGAACACCTGTGGATAGTCGCCCGTGATGGCGTCGAAGTTCCGGTTTCGTTGGTCTACCATCGCAAACATTTTCGCAAAGGACACAACCCGTTGCTGGTGTATGGCTATGGTTCTTACGGCGCAAGTATTGATGCCGATTTCAGTTTTAGCCGCTTGAGTTTGTTAGATCGTGGCTTTGTCTACGCCATTGTCCATGTTCGCGGCGGTGGTGAGCTGGGGCAACAATGGTACGAAGACGGAAAATTTCTGAAGAAGAAAAATACGTTTAATGATTATCTTGATGCCTGCGATGCATTGTTAAAACTGGGCTATGGCTCTCCTTCGCTTTGTTATGCGATGGGCGGGAGTGCGGGGGGCATGTTGATGGGCGTTGCAATTAATCAACGCCCGGAATTATTCCACGGCGTTATCGCCCAGGTACCGTTTGTTGATGTTGTAACAACGATGCTTGATGAATCAATTCCTCTTACCACTGGTGAGTTTGAAGAGTGGGGTAACCCGCAGGATCCGCAATATTACGAGTACATGAAAAGCTACAGCCCGTATGACAACGTCACCGCACAGGCTTATCCGCATTTACTGGTAACGACCGGTTTACACGATTCTCAGGTGCAATATTGGGAACCGGCAAAATGGGTCGCTAAATTGCGCGAGCTGAAAACCGATAACCATCTTTTATTGCTCTGTACCGACATGGACTCAGGCCATGGCGGTAAATCTGGCCGCTTTAAATCGTACGAAGGCGTAGTGAACCGCCCCGGGAATCCTGGAGACTAAACTCCCTGAGAAAGAGGTAAACAGGATGACTAAAAATACTCGTTTTTCCCCCGAAGTCCGTCAGAGGGCGATTCGTATGGTTCTGGAAAGTCAGGGCGAATATGACTCACAGTGGGCGGCAATTTGTTCCATTGCCCCAAAGATTGGCTGTACACCGGAGACTCTGCGTGTCTGGGTACGCCAGCATGAGCGGGATACCGGAGGCGGTGATGGCGGGCTCACCACCGCTGAACGTCAGCGTCTGAAAGAGCTGGAACGTGAAAATCGTGAACTGCGCCGCAGTAACGATATCCTTCGCCAGGCTTCCGCTTATTTTGCGAAGGCGGAGTTCG
>NZ_MIIV01000245.1:0-1772 GCF_001743015.1 Shigella sp. FC1567 | reverse complement strand
GCGCGGAAACTGCTGGGATAACAGCCCAATGGAACGCTTCTTCAGGAGTCTGAAGAACGAATGGATGCCGGTGGTGGGTTACGTAAGCTTCAGCGAGGCAGCTCACGCCATAACGGACTATATCGTTGGATATTACAGCGCACTAAGACCGCACGAATATAACGGTGGGTTACCCCCAAACGAATCGGAAAATCGATACTGGAAAAACTCTAACTCGGTGGCCAGTTTTTGTTGACCACTTCATGGTGCCTGTCGGCACTGCGATGAAAGAACTAAATGATGCCGCCATACCCTGATCCTTTCAGGGTGGTAGGGGTATAAAGACGCGCCTGTACTCTACCGGACGCTTCCGGGCAACCCACTTCCCACCGAAGTTGTTGGTATTGACTGACTGGCTGGTCTTCTGGCTTAGCGTCATCCTCTCCCGACCTTCCCAATCTCGCGATCAGTGGCATTTTCGGGTTTGTCAGCATTACAGCAGCGGGGGCTGCGAGGGATTTTCACTCTCTTCCCAGGCACAAATGTGCCACACCTGTCAGCGTATGTTATGAGCTGATTTTACTTTTCCCATAACACGTAAATAACGTTAATTATTCATTCCAGCGTTTATTTAAACCTTCCCTTTTTTTAGCATTTACTCTATACCGTTTCCATCGCCGCATTTTCACTCACTTGCTGTCGATACACCTGCGGCGTAACCTGATAAGTCTGACGGAAAACTTTGCAAAAATAACTGGTTTGCGAAAAACCTAAATTACGCGCAATGCTGGCGATGCTCCAGTCACTATGGCACAGTAACTCACGCGCGCTGGCCATCCGTTGTTGGTTTACCCACGCATTAAACCCGATTCCATGGTATTTCTTGAATAACTTACTGAAATAATAAGGGCTTAGATAAACGTGCGAGGCGACATCTTCCAGACGCAAATCGTCTGATAAATGCGCATCAATATAGCGTAAAGCTTTTTTCATTTTATTGTCGTGGGGACTAGGCGCACGAGTCTGGCGCACCGAATCTGACTGAGATTTGTTCTCTTTAATAACCACAAAATTGAGTTGTTTTTTGAGGCAATTTTCTACAATCAACTTCAACAAATCAGCAGAGGCCATAACTCTTGAGTAATCCATCTCAGGAACTTTGCGAAATTCATTAAGTAATTCGGGATCTGCCTGCCAGCAATCATCGACATTCAGAATATCGACCAAATCGACATAATCATTACGCAGACGAACTTGCCCGCACAATACAAAACCGACTAAATGCCCGGCGATTACCAGTGGAATAGAGAAATCGGTTAATCCGGCATGACAGCGATAAATACAAGGCTGATCGGATTTAGAGGCTTCCAGGCCCCCACAACGATCGCTCATGCGACATCGAGTGCTTAGCTGAGGGTGTTGCCGCATCATCTGACAAAATGGAGTGAAGTTAAACAGCTCGGAAATTTCATCGCCGTGAATATTGACCACGACAACCGCAAGGCTGGTCGCCTGCGCAAAATCCTGCGCGATTTTATTAATGAGTTCTGAATTAAGTGTCGCCGCAGAAATCGGTAATGCTGCCAACTTACTGATTTAGTGTATGATGGTGATTTTAAGGTGCTTGCGTGGCTTCCATTTCCATCAGATGTCCTTCCTGCTCCGCTACTGAAGGCGTGGTGCGTAACGGCAAAAGCACTGCCGGACATCAGCGCTATCTCTGCTCTCATTGCCGTAAAACATGGCAACTACAGTTCACTTACACCGCCTCTCAGCCCGGTACGCACCAGAAA
>NZ_MIIV01000244.1:0-29956 GCF_001743015.1 Shigella sp. FC1567 | reverse complement strand
CACTTGGCAGAGTGTGACCACAGGATAATGCGCTCTGAGTTTCCCGATTATCGAGAACAGTTCAGGGAGTCTGACATCAAGAGCGCGGTAGCCTTTTTTAATATTTCATTCTCCATTTCAATGCGTTGTAGCTTTTTCCTCAGCTTACGTATTTCGATTTGTTCTGGTGTTATCGGAGAGGCTTTTGGTGTTTTGCCCTGACGCTCATCACGCAGTTGTTTGCCCCATCTTGTCATTGTGGAAAGGCCAACATCCATAGCTTTGGCGGCATCTGCCACCGTGTATTTCTGGTCAACAACCAGTTGAGCGGATTCGCGTTTAAACTCTGCGCTAAAATTTCTTTTTTTCATTGGAGCACCTGTGTTGTTCTGAGGTGAGCATATCACCTCTGTTCAGGTGGCCAAATTCAGTGTGCCACTTCAATATCAACTACTATGGTGGGCGCAGCGAAACGGAATTAACCACCGCCCAACTGACGCTGATCACCGATGAAGGATCGGTCAATGAGAAACAGGAAACATTTATTGTACCGATGCGTAATGCTGGCGAGCTGACGCTGGTGAAAAGTTTTGACTGGTGATCCATCCCTTCACACAACCTGGCTCTCTCTTTTTTCAGATAAGACTGCTGGGCGATCTGCCGACGCCAGGATATAACCATTAACAAGCGTCGGCAGATTGGTCATTTCTTATTTTTCGTACTGAGAACTGTCCATCTACTCCGGCTTTCCTGGTTAAGGCAATGGTTTCTAAGCGATACGCATTATTGCAATAATGACAGAACATTGCGGTAACACGCTTTTACCGCTACCTTAACCACACTCCATCGGTCACCTGAGGCGGAGCTTCGCCCCTTTGAAATACCTTGCTTCTTTTCGTACAACCCTGAAAGCCTCGCGCTACATGTTCAGAGCATTGGCGTTAGTGCTCTGGCTGTTGATTGCTTTTTCATCCGTTTTTTACATCGTTAATGCGTTACATCAGCGAGAATCGGAAATTCGTCAGGAATTTAATCTGAGTTCCGATCAGGCTCAGCGCTTTATTCAACGCACCTCTGATGTGATGAAAGAGCTGAAGTACATCGCCGAAAATCGCTTATCGGCAGAAAACGGTGTGCTTTCCCCGCGTGGACGAGAAACGCAGGCGGATGTGCCTGCGTTTGAACCGCTGTTTGCCGACTCCGATTGTTCCGCAATGAGTAACACCTGGCGAGGTTCTCTGGAGTCATTGGCGTGGTTTATGCGCTACTGGCGCGATAATTTTTCTGCGGCTTACGATCTAAACCGGGTATTTTTAATCGGCAGCGATAACCTCTGCATGGCCAATTTCGGTCTGCGTGATATGCCAGTGGAACGCGATACCGCGTTGAAAGCTTTGCATGAACGCATCAATAAATATCGAAATGCACCACAAGATGATAGCGGCAGTAACCTCTACTGGATCAGCGAAGGTCCGCGCCCTGGCGTCGGGTATTTTTACGCGTTGACGCCAGTTTATCTGGCGAACCGGTTGCAGGCGCTTTTGGGGGTCGAGCAGACCATCCGGATGGAGAACTTTTTCTTACCGGGTACGTTGCCGATGGGGGTTACCATTCTTGATGAAAATGGTCATACCCTGATTTCGCTTACCGGACCAGAAAGTAAAATTAAGGGCGAGCCTCGCTGGATGCAGGAACGCTCCTGGTTTGGCTATACGGAAGGGTTCCGGGAGCTGGTGCTGAAGAAAAATCTGCCACCCTCATCGCTAAGCATCGTGTATTCGGTGCCGGTTGATAAGGTGCTGGAACGCATTCGCATGTTGATCCTTAACGCAATTTTGCTGAATGTGCTTGCCGGAGCTGCATTGTTTACTCTCGCACGGATGTACGAGCGACGTATTTTCATTCCGGCGGAAAGCGACGCCCTGCGACTGGAAGAACATGAGCAGTTCAATCGCAAGATTGTCGCCTCCGCGCCAGTGGGTATCTGCATTTTGCGTACCGCTGATGGCGTCAATATTTTAAGTAACGAACTGGCGCATACCTATCTCAATATGCTTACGCATGAGGACCGCCAACGACTGACGCAAATTATCTGTGGGCAGCAGGTCAATTTTGTTGATGTCCTGACCAGCAACAATACCAATCTGCAAATCAGCTTCGTCCATTCGCGCTATCGTAATGAAAACGTGGCCATTTGTGTGCTGGTGGATGTTTCTTCGCGCGTGAAGATGGAAGAGTCGTTGCAGGAGATGGCACAAGCAGCGGAACAGGCGAGCCAGTCAAAATCGATGTTCCTTGCCACCGTCAGTCATGAGCTGCGAACGCCGCTGTATGGCATTATCGGTAACCTGGATCTGTTGCAAACCAAAGAGTTACCGAAAGGCGTCGATCGGCTGGTGACGGCAATGAACAACTCTTCCAGCCTGTTGTTGAAAATTATCAGCGATATTCTCGATTTCTCGAAGATTGAATCGGAACAGTTGAAGATCGAACCGCGTGAGTTTTCACCGCGTGAAGTGATGAACCACATCACCGCCAACTATTTACCGCTGGTGGTACGCAAGCAGTTAGGCTTGTACTGCTTTATTGAACCGGATGTGCCAGTGGCCTTAAATGGCGACCCGATGCGTTTACAGCAGGTCATCTCCAACCTGTTGAGTAACGCCATAAAATTCACCGATACCGGCTGTATAGTTTTGCATGTCCGCGCTGATGGCGATTATCTCTCTATCCGTGTTCGCGATACCGGCGTGGGGATTCCGGCGAAAGAAGTGGTGCGCTTGTTTGATCCCTTCTTCCAGGTCGGAACGGGCGTACAGCGAAACTTCCAGGGGACCGGTCTGGGTCTGGCGATTTGTGAAAAACTGATCAGCATGATGGACGGCGATATCTCGGTAGATTCAGAACCGGGAATGGGCAGCCAGTTTACCGTGCGTATTCCGTTGTACGGCGCTCAGTACCCGCAGAAAAAAGGCGTGGAAGGGTTGAGTGGTAAACGCTGCTGGCTGGCGGTCCGCAATGCGTCGCTCTGTCAGTTCCTGGAAACTAGTTTGCAGCGCAGCGGCATCGTCGTTACAACATACGAAGGGCAGGAACCGACTCCCGAAGATGTGTTAATTACTGACGAGGTAGTGAGTAAAAAATGGCAGGGTAGAGCGGTAGTGACCTTCTGTCGTCGCCATATTGGTATTCCGCTGGAGAAAGCGCCAGGGGAGTGGGTACACAGTGTGGCTGCCCCGCATGAGCTACCGGCATTGTTGGCGCGTATTTATTTGATCGAGATGGAGAGCGACGATCCTGCTAACGCTCTGCCGTCGACGGACAAAGCGGTCAGCGATAATGACGATATGATGATTCTGGTCGTGGATGATCATCCGATTAACCGACGTCTGCTGGCAGATCAGTTGGGATCGTTGGGCTATCAATGTAAAACCGCGAATGATGGTGTCGATGCGCTTAATGTACTTAGCAAGAATCATATTGATATCGTGCTTAGCGACGTCAACATGCCAAATATGGATGGTTACCGCTTGACGCAACGCATTCGTCAGTTGGGACTGACGTTGCCGGTAATCGGAGTAACTGCTAATGCGTTGGCTGAAGAGAAGCAGCGGTGTCTGGAGTCCGGTATGGACAGCTGCCTGTCGAAGCCGGTAACGCTGGATGTGATAAAACAGACGCTGACGGTATATGCCGAGAGGGTCAGGAAATCGCGGGAATCGTAGGACGGATAAGGTGTTTATGTCGCATCTGGCATTCAGTGCAAATGCCAGATGCGACGCTGACGCGTCTTATCTGGCCTACTTTGATGTAATCTGTTGAAATAATGGGAATCGTAGGACGCATAAGGCGTTTACGCCGCATCCGGCAATCGGTGCAAATGCCAGATAAGACACTAACGCGTCTTATCTGGCCTACAGGTGATTAGTCTTTATCTGCCGGACTTAACGTCACTGAAGAGAGATAATTCAGCAGGGCGATATCGTTCTCGACACCCAGCTTCATCATCGCAGATTTCTTCTGGCTACTGATGGTTTTAATACTGCGGTTCAGCTTTTTAGCGATCTCGGTCACCAAGAAGCCTTCCGCAAACAGGCGCAGAACTTCACTCTCTTTTGGCGAGAGACGCTTGTCACCGTAACCACCAGCACTGATTTTTTCCAACAGGCGAGAAACGCTTTCCGGGGTAAATTTCTTCCCTTTCTGCAGCGCGGCGAGAGCTTTCGGCAGATCGGTCGGTGCACCTTGTTTCAGCACGATCCCTTCGATATCCAGATCCAATACCGCACTAAGAATCGCCGGGTTGTTGTTCATAGTCAGAACAATGATCGACAGGCTTGGGAAATGGCGCTTGATGTACTTGATTAAGGTAATGCCATCGCCGTACTTATCGCCAGGCATGGAGAGATCGGTAATCAACACATGCGCATCCAGTTTCGGCAGGTTGTTGATCAGTGCTGTAGAGTCTTCAAATTCGCCGACAACATTCACCCACTCAATTTGCTCAAGTGATTTGCGAATACCGAACAAGACTATCGGATGGTCATCGGCAATAATTACGTTCATATTGTTCATGTAATAGGCTACCTTGCTACAGCAAGCTCTTGACATAACTGTCAATGTCGCTGATGTATTTTTCTATTCCTGGAACATCCTTCTCACGAATCAGATGTTCCAGCGTTTCACATAACTGCTTGCCGGGTACCAGATTTAGCATGGCAAATACGCCTTTAAGACGATGAGCCGTTTGGGCTAACGCAGCAAAGTCACTGGTTGCTGCTTCAGTATACAGCCTCTTAACATCATCCGGTACTGTGTCTACAAAGAGCGCATAATAGCCGCTGGCATGGAGTTGCGCATTTTCATCTCCGCCCAGAGGCGATTCTGTCACCTCTTCCTGCGCCAGTTGCACTTCAATTAATTGTAAGACCGCTTCCTGCATAGCGTTGCTCATATTGAAGTTGACGCACAATTGACCAGGCCCAATTTCCCGTACGCCAGACTCATCATCGCTTAAAAGCAAGCCAGAGGCAGTAAGATTAGACGGATTATCCGTTAAAAAGATATCATAATCTTGACTAATTAATCTTTCATCGGGTGTGATACAGGTTGCACCCCAATTTTCTAACTGGCGAGTGACAATATTCCGAATTTCTGCCGAAGTAACATCCACCATTACGCAGACATCATCCAGTAAACGCTCTTCTTCCTCTTCAACTTCCGGGTCAGCGGCGAGCATTTTGATATGCACAGAGTAGCGTGTACCAAGCCCATCCCGCGTTTTGATGTTTAAATGACCGCCCAGTTTACGCGCCAGTTGATCGCTCAGCCAGAATGCCAGCGGGTCCGCCTTGCCATAGCGATCGTTTTGGGGCTGGTTGATAAACGGGAAGTGCAAATTATCCATTTCATGAATACTTACGCCTTCTCCCGTGTCCAGAATGCGGAATGTCAGGCGGTCTTCAGAGGACTCATCCTGATCAACCTCAAGGGTGATTTTTCCCAATTGCGTTGAGGTCACGGCATATTGCATCAGTAGCAGCAAAATACGTCGTAAGGCATCGCGATCGCCGCGGCGCATATCGTGTGCTTTCAGATGATTGTTAATCAGCAGTTGCAGACCTTTACGCTTGATGGCAGGCAACACTGAAGGCACAACTTCATCAATTAAATCCTGCACGGAGAACAGCACCGTCTCACTTTTCCAGCTATCGTCCGCAAGCATGTTCGCTAACTGTATTTCATCGACCAGCCGCACCAGCACATCTGCCTGATTCGCCAGTTGTTTGCTTTCCGGGGCGTTGAGTTTAGCCGCGCTCTCCGCCAGGGACTGTGCGGGTTCTTTCAGCGCATCGCCAATGTTTTTCATAAAGGTCATCCGCCCCTGCTGGTTTTTCTCATACAGACGCTGCGCCTGCTTGAGTTTCTTGTTTACCAGCACTTCGCGATCCTGATCGCGAATAATGAAAATTTGTGTGCGCGGCGCGACCTGGCTGCGGAACATGCGGATCTCATACAGCTCGTTATTGATCGTCGCCTGAATAATCCCCTGATGCTGTTCCGCCATGGTGGTGATGTTTTGCAGATTCAAATGCGGCAGCAAATGATCGGCAATTTTGTTACTTATGACAGTGCGGTTCGATTCCTGATCGTGAACCAGCAGGCCGAGCGGCAGCAGTGAGACTATCTCTTCATTAATTGCCCGTAAAATGCGCAATTCGTTATTGACCGCCGTGCTGGGTAGACTTTCTGTACTGCGGCTGGAGAAATGGCGGAATGTGGTATAGCCAAATAACGCCAGCGCCAGCAAACCGATGTTCAGCAGCAGTGGCAGCAGAATGTTTTGCAACGTATCCAGCAATAAGGTGCCATAAGGAACCTGCCAGACCAGGCGCATATCGGTAGAGTTGAGTGCCGAGGAGATTTCAATCTTCGTACTGTTAAAGTGGATACTGACGCTATCCGTCCCTTCTTTCTCATTATCATTGTCTCCCGTTGCCGTCGCGTCTGGCTCAAGGCGGAAACTGTCCAGCGGCATACCCGGTGGGATCAAATCATTAATCGGTAGATCAAAAGCTACGACCGTTGCCAGATGTCCCGGCTGGTTGAACGTGGTACGCAAGGTAAAGTAATGACCGTTCTGCCAGGCCAGGCGGCGCATGTTAGAAAAACTTTCGCGTTCATCGAGGGCGTTGGCCTGTTGCAACATCTCTGCACGACGTGAATCAACAATGTCGCTGATGGTCGATTCTTTAAATCCGGAGGTGAGATCTTTGAGGGGCAGGGTTGAGATCAGCACCAGACTGTTATCCTGACCATTCAGGTAATACATCGACCACGGTACATTTTCTGCGCCCCACAATGTGTCCAGATAGGTGGACATCCGCTGAGTCATCTCAAGCGTTGAGTTGTCGTGAGAGCCAAAGATTAACGCTTCCGTTTTGCGGCGCGGTTTCTCCAGATAGTAGACATCCTGTTTCAGGCGCGTCTCTTGTAAACCTTCGCCGGAGGAGGGGGAGGTTGTCGCGGCAATGTTGTCGTAGATCTGCCAGGTCACGTAACGCCAGGTATTGACGCGCTTTTGGATAGCGTGGGTAATGTCGACAATCTGGTAACTTTTATCTTTCAGCCATGCGTTAACGGCGCTTTGTACCATTACACCCATCGTCACCAGTAACACAATGATCAACAGTAAAAAGAAGCGGGTAATGCTCCCCGGTAGGAGTGAAAAGCGGGTCGTGGCCGTTGTCTCTTTCTGACGCATTCGTGTTTATGACCTGTTAAAACTTCGCGAAGTGATAGGGCAGTATAAAGGGTACAGTGTGAAATTCCAGACTCTTACCTGATTGATGATTCTCTATTCTCCCGTGATATTTATCATCCTGCATTGGGGGAAATAGATGTACAAGCGCCATTTTGCTGTACAAATAACCTACAAAAAGCCCAACGAAATTAATTGCAAATAAACGATGATTGCTGGAAATTATGCTGATGTTAATTATTTGTGAAATAGTTAACAAGCGTTATAGTTTTTCTGTGGTAGCACAGAATAATGAAAAGTGTGTAAAGAAGGGTAAAAAAAACCGGATGCGAGGCATCGGTTGAAATAGGGGTAAACAGACATTCAGAAATGAATGACGGTAATAAATAAAGTTAATGATGATAGCGGGAGTTATTCTAGTTGCGAGTGAAGGTTTTGTTTTGACATTCAGTGCTGTCAAATACTTAAGAATAAGTTATTGATTTTAACCTTGAATTATTATTGCTTGATGTTAGGTGCTTATTTCGCCATTCCACAATAATCTTAAAAAGTTCCCTTGTATTTACATTTTGAAACATCTATAGCGATAAATGAAACATCTTAAAAGTTTTAGTATCATATTCGTGTTGGATTATTCTGCATTTTTGGGGAGAATGGACTTGCCGACTGATTAATGAGGGTTAATCAGTATGCAGTGGCATAAAAAAGCAAATAAAGGCATATAACAGAGGGTTAATAACATGAAAGTTAAAGTACTGTCCCTCCTGGTCCCAGCTCTGCTGGTAGCAGGCGCAGCAAACGCTGCTGAAGTTTACAACAAAGACGGCAACAAATTAGATCTGTACGGTAAAGTAGACGGCTTGCACTATTTCTCTGACAACAAGTCAGAAGACGGCGACCAGACCTATGTACGTCTTGGTTTCAAAGGCGAAACTCAGGTTACTGACCAGCTGACCGGTTACGGCCAGTGGGAATATCAGATCCAGGGCAATACCTCTGAAGACAACAAAGAAAACTCCTGGACCCGTGTGGCATTCGCAGGTCTGAAATTCCAGGATGTAGGTTCTTTCGACTACGGTCGTAACTACGGCGTTGTTTACGACGTAACTTCCTGGACCGACGTACTGCCAGAATTCGGTGGCGACACCTACGGTTCTGACAACTTCATGCAGCAGCGTGGTAACGGCTTCGCGACCTACCGTAACACCGACTTCTTCGGTCTGGTTGACGGTCTGAACTTTGCTGTTCAGTACCAGGGCAAAAACGGTAGCGTAAGCGGCGAAGGCATGACCAACAACGGTCGTGGCGCTCTGCGTCAGAACGGCGACGGTGTCGGCGGTTCTATCACTTATGATTACGAAGGCTTCGGTATCGGTGCTGCAGTTTCCAGCTCCAAACGTACTGATGATCAAAATGGTAGCTACATCAGCAATGGTGTAGTTCGTAACTACATCGGTACTGGCGACCGTGCTGAAACCTACACTGGTGGTCTGAAATACGACGCTAACAACATCTACCTGGCTGCTCAGTACACCCAGACCTACAACGCAACTCGCGTAGGTTCCCTGGGTTGGGCGAACAAAGCACAGAACTTCGAAGCTGTTGCTCAGTACCAGTTCGACTTCGGTCTGCGTCCGTCTGTAGCATACCTGCAGTCTAAAGGTAAAAACCTGGGTGTCATCAATAGTCGTAACTACGACGACGAAGATATCCTGAAATATGTTGATGTTGGCGCGACCTACTACTTCAACAAAAACATGTCCACCTATGTTGACTACAAAATCAACCTGCTGGACGACAACCAGTTCACTCGTGACGCTGGCATCAACACTGATAACATCGTAGCTCTGGGTCTGGTTTACCAGTTCTAATCTCGATTGATATCGAACAAAGGGCCTGCGGGCCCTTTGTTCATTGTTTTCAGCGTACAAACTCAGTTTTTTGGTGTACTCTTGCGACCGTTCGCATGAGGATAATCACGTATGGAAATAAGCTTTACCCGCGTGGCACTGCTGGCTGCCGCGCTCTTCTTTGTTGGTTGCGATCAAAAACCACAACCCGCCAAAACCCACGCTACTGAAGTTACCGTTCTTGAAGGCAAAACCATGGGTACCTTCTGGCGTGCCAGCATCCCGGGCATTGATGCCAAACGCAGTGCCGAACTTAAAGAAAAGATTCAGACCCAGCTGGACGCCGACGATCAGCTGCTTTCGACCTATAAAAAAGATTCCGCGCTGATGCGCTTTAACGACTCGCAAAGTTTGTCGCCGTGGCCAGTAAGTGAAGCGATGGCCGAAATCGTCACTACCTCGCTGCGCATTGGCGCGAAGACCGATGGTGCGATGGATATTACCGTCGGGCCGCTGGTAAATCTGTGGGGCTTTGGCCCGGAACAACAGCCGGTTCAAATTCCGAGCCAGGAACAGATCGACGAGATGAAAGCCAAAACTGGTTTACAGCACCTTACGGTCATTAATCAGTCGCATCAGCAATATCTGCAAAAAGACCTGCCGGATTTATATGTCGATCTCTCTACCGTCGGCGAAGGTTATGCGGCGGATCACTTGGCACGCTTGATGGAGCAGGAAGGGATTTCCCGCTATCTGGTGTCGGTGGGCGGCGCGCTGAACAGCCGTGGTATCAACGGTGAAGGCCTGCCGTGGCGGGTAGCGATTCAAAAACCAACCGATAAAGAAAACGCAGTTCAGGCTGTGGTGGATATCAACGGTCATGGGATTAGCACCTCTGGCAGCTACCGTAACTATTACGAACTGGACGGCAAACGTCTTTCCCATGTTATCGATCCGCAAACCGGGCGTCCCATCGAACACAATCTGGTATCCGTGACGGTGATTGCTCCGACGGCGCTGGAAGCCGATGCCTGGGATACTGGCTTGATGGTACTCGGGCCGGAGAAAGCCAAAGAGGTTGTTCGCCGGGAAGGGCTGGCGGTTTATATGATCACCAAAGAAGGCGATAGCTTTAAAACCTGGATGTCACCACAGTTTAAAAGCTTCCTTGTCAGCGAAAAAAATTAAAGCGCAAGATTGTTGGTTTTTGCGTGATGGTGACCGGGCAGACTAAAGGCTATCCTTAACCAGGGAGCTGATTATGAAAAACGCCACATGCTTAACTGACGATCAACGCTGGCAATCTGTCTTAGCCCGCGACCCGAATGCCGACGGCGAATTCGTTTTCGCCGTGCGCACCACAGGCATCTTTTGCCGTCCGTCTTGCCGCGCCAGACATGCCTTGCGGGAAAATGTCTCCTTCTACGCAAATGCCAGCGAGGCACTCGCCGCCGGATTTCGCCCCTGCAAACGCTGCCAACCTGATAAAGCCAATGCCCAGCAACATCGGTTGGATAAAATCACCCACGCGTGTCGACTGCTGGAACAGGAAACGCCTGTAACGTTGGAAGCCTTAGCCGACCAGGTGGCGATGAGTCCATTTCATCTACATCGGTTGTTTAAAGCGACTACCGGAATGACGCCTAAAGCCTGGCAACAGGCCTGGCGCGCTCGCCGTTTGCGCGAATCGCTGGCGAAAGGGGAGAGCGTGACGACGTCTATTCTTAACGCCGGATTCCCCGACAGCAGCAGTTACTACCGCAAAGCCGATGAAACGCTGGGCATGACGGCTAAACAATTCCGTCACGGTGGCGAAAATCTGGCGGTGCGTTACGCGCTGGCTGATTGTGCGCTGGGTCGTTGCCTGGTGGCAGAAAGCGAGCGGGGGATTTGCGCGATATTGCTGGGCGATGATGACGCGACATTAATCAGCGAGTTGCAGCAGATGTTTCCCGCTGCCGACAACGCGCCTGCCGATCTGACGTTTCAGCAACATGTGCGTGAAGTGATCGCCAGCCTCAATCAACGCGATACGCCGCTGACGTTACCGCTGGATATTCGCGGCACTGCTTTTCAGCAACAAGTCTGGCAGGCACTGCGCACGATACCTTGCGGTGAAACCGTACTGGCTAACGCCATCGGCAAACCGAAAGCGGTACGGGCCGTTGCCAGCGCCTGTGCCGCCAACAAGCTGGCTATCGTAATACCCTGTCATCGAGTGGTCGGTGGTGATGGCACACTTTCCGGTTACCGCTGGGGCGTGTCTCGTAAAGCGCAACTGCTGCGCCGCGAAGCTGAAAATGAGGAGAGGTAATGTTGGATCTGTTTGCCGATGCTGAACCGTGGCAAGAGCCACTGGCGGCTGGTGCGGTAATTTTACGGCGTTTTGCTTTTAACGCTGCGGAGCAACTGATCCGCGATATTAATGACGTTGCCAGCCAGTCGCCGTTTCGCCAGATGGTCACCCCCGGGGGATATACCATGTCGGTGGCGATGACCAACTGTGGGCATCTGGGCTGGACGATCCATCGGCAAGGTTATCTCTATTCGCCCATTGATCCGCAAACAAATAAACCGTGGCCCGCCATGCCACAAAGCTTTCATGATTTATGTCAACGTGCGGCTACGGCGGCGGGCTATCCAGATTTCCAGCCAGATGCTTGTCTTATCAACCGCTACGCTCCTGGCGCGAAACTGTCGCTGCATCAGGATAAAGACGAACCGGATCTGCGCGCGCCAATTGTTTCTGTTTCTCTGGGCTTACCCGCGATTTTTCAATTTGGTGGCCTGAAACGTAATGATCCGCTCAAACGTTTGTTGTTGGAACATGGCGATGTGGTGGTATGGGGCGGTGAATCGCGGCTGTTTTATCACGGTATTCAACCGTTGAAAGCGGGGTTTTATCCACTCACCACCGACTGCGCTACAACCTGACATTCCGTCAGGCAGGTAAAAAAGAATAAAAATAAGAATTATTATTGCTGTGCGCGCGAAGATGTTTAAACTGCGGGCTGTAATTCATTGTCCGGGTTTTCTGCATGGAACTTCTTGTACTTGTCTGGCGGCAGTATCGCTGGCCATTTATCAGTGTGATGGCGCTAAGCCTCGCCAGTGCGGCATTAGGCATTGGCTTAATTGCTTTTATCAATCAGCGCCTTATCGAAATGGCGGATACCAGTCTGCTGGTATTGCCGGAGTTTCTGGGATTATTGCTGCTGTTGATGGCAGTCACTCTCGGATCGCAACTGGCGCTCACCACTTTGGGGCATCACTTCGTTTACCGACTGCGTAGTGAATTTATCAAGCGGATTCTGGATACCCACGTCGAGCGCATTGAACAACTCGGTAGCGCCTCGTTGTTGGCGGGATTAACCAGCGATGTGCGCAATATCACCATTGCTTTTGTGCGTCTTCCGGAACTGGTGCAGGGGATCATTCTCACTATCGGTTCCGCGGCGTATCTGTGGATGCTGTCGGGCAAAATGTTGCTGGTAACGGCTATCTGGATGGCGATCACCATCTGGGGTGGTTTTGTACTGGTGGCGCGGGTGTACAAACATATGGCGACCCTACGTGAAACCGAAGACAAGCTGTACACGGATTTTCAAACTGTACTTGAAGGGCGCAAAGAGCTGACTCTGAACCGGGAACGCGCCGAGTATGTGTTTAACAACCTCTACATCCCCGATGCGCAAGAGTATCGCCATCATATTATTCGCGCAGACACCTTCCATCTTAGTGCCGTGAACTGGTCAAACATCATGATGCTGGGCGCTATCGGCCTGGTGTTCTGGATGGCGAACAGTCTCGGTTGGGCTGATACCAACGTTGCTGCGACCTATTCGTTGACGCTTTTATTCCTGCGTACGCCGCTGCTTTCGGCGGTTGGCGCATTGCCGACGCTGCTGATGGCGCAGGTGGCGTTTAACAAGCTGAACAAATTCGCGCTCGCGCCTTTCAAAGCAGAGTTTCCGCGCCCGCAGGCGTTTCCCAACTGGCAAACGCTGGAGCTGCGTAATGTGACGTTTAGCTATCAGGATAACGCGTTTTCCGTTGGTCCGATTAATCTCACCATCAAACGTGGCGAGCTACTGTTTCTGATTGGTGGTAACGGTAGTGGAAAATCGACGCTGGCGATGTTGTTGACGGGCTTGTATCAGCCACAAAGCGGCGAAATCTTGCTGGATGGCAAACCTGTCAGCGGCGAACAACCGGAAGATTATCGCAAACTGTTTTCGGCAGTGTTTACCGATGTCTGGCTTTTTGATCAACTGCTGGGGCCGGAGGGTAAACCCGCTAACCCGCAACTGGTTGAGAAGTGGCTGGCGCAGCTGAAAATGGCTCATAAGCTTGAGTTAAGCAACGGGCGTATTGTTAACCTGAAGTTATCAAAAGGGCAGAAAAAACGCGTGGCGCTGTTGCTGGCGCTGGCAGAAGAACGCGATATTATCCTGCTGGATGAATGGGCGGCGGATCAGGATCCACACTTCCGTCGTGAGTTTTATCAGGTGTTGCTGCCGCTGATGCAGGAGATGGGTAAAACTATTTTCGCTATCAGTCATGATGATCATTACTTTATCCACGCCGACCGCCTGCTGGAAATGCGCAATGGGCAACTTAGCGAGCTGACGGGCGAAGAGCGCGATGCCGCTTCGCGTGATGCCGTTGCCCGGACGGCATAATATTACGACGCTGACCTGGCGGACTGCTGCCGTCAGGTCAATATGCTAAAAATCCCTTCATTTCTAATAACCCTATAATTAATCAACGAAATTATAATGTTTCTAAAATTAGAATATAATTTATAAACATTATTTAAATGTTGTTACTTAAGTGTTACCTTTGATGCCGCGCAAATCTCACCTGCAATAAAGCGACTAAAAGTAAGGCATTAACAAGATGAAAAAAGTGACTGCCATGCTCTTCTCGATGGCCGTGGGGCTTAATGCCGTTTCGATGGCGGCAAAAGCGAAAGCGTCCGAGGAGCAGGAAACTGATGTACTGTTGATTGGCGGCGGCATTATGAGCGCCACGTTGGGGACCTATTTACGCGAGCTGGAGCCTGAATGGTCGATGACCATGCTGGAGCGCCTGGAGGGTGTCGCGCAGGAGAGTTCGAACGGCTGGAATAACGCCGGAACCGGGCATTCTGCACTGATGGAACTGAACTACACCCCGCAAAACGCCGATGGCAGTATCAGTATTGAAAAAGCAGTCGCCATTAACGAAGCATTTCAGATTTCCCGCCAGTTCTGGGCGCACCAGGTCGAGCGCGGCGTGCTGCGTACTCCGCGTTCATTTATCAATACCGTTCCGCATATGAGCTTTGTCTGGGGCGAGGATAACGTTAATTTCCTGCGCGCCCGTTACGCCGCGTTGCAACAAAGCTCGCTGTTTCGCGGTATGCGTTACTCTGAAGATCACGCGCAGATCAAAGAGTGGGCACCGTTAGTGATGGAAGGGCGCGATCCGCAACAGAAAGTGGCAGCCACGCGTACGGAAATTGGTACCGATGTGAACTACGGCGAGATCACCCGCCAGTTAATTGCTTCCTTGCAGAAGAAATCTAACTTCTCGCTGCAACTCAGCAGCGAAGTCCGCGCCCTAAAGCGTAATGACGATAACACCTGGACCGTTACCGTTGCCGATCTGAAAAATGGCACTGCACAGAACATTCGTGCCAAATTTGTCTTTATCGGCGCGGGCGGTGCGGCGCTGAAGCTGTTACAGGAATCGGGGATTCCGGAAGCGAAAGACTACGCCGGTTTCCCGGTGGGCGGACAGTTCCTTGTTTCGGAAAACCCGGACGTGGTTAATCACCATCTGGCGAAGGTTTACGGTAAAGCATCCGTTGGCGCACCACCGATGTCGGTTCCGCATATCGATACCCGCGTTCTGGACGGTAAACGCGTAGTGCTGTTTGGGCCATTTGCCACCTTCTCAACCAAATTCCTCAAAAACGGTTCATTGTGGGATCTGATGAGTTCCACCACCACCTCTAACGTGATGCCGATGATGCACGTCGGGCTGGATAATTTCGATCTGGTGAAATATCTGGTGAGTCAGGTGATGTTGAGTGAAGAGGATCGTTTTGAAGCGTTGAAAGAGTACTATCCGCAGGCGAAAAAAGAGGACTGGCGTTTGTGGCAAGCGGGGCAGCGTGTGCAGATTATCAAGCGTGATGCCGATAAAGGTGGTGTACTGCGTCTGGGTACTGAAGTGGTCAGTGACCAGCAAGGGACCATTGCCGCGCTCCTGGGAGCATCGCCAGGGGCGTCAACCGCCGCGCCGATTATGTTGGATCTGCTGGAAAAAGTATTTGGCGATCGCGTTTCCAGCCCGCAATGGCAGGCTACGTTGAAAGCGATCGTTCCGTCTTATGGACGCAAGCTGAACGGTGATGTAGCGGCAACAGAACGCGAGTTGCAGTACACCAGCGAAGTGCTGGGGCTGAAATACGACAAGCCGCAGGCAGCAGATAGTACGCCAAAACCGCAGTTGAAACCGCAACCCGTTCAAAAAGAAGTGGCGGATATTGCGTTGTAATGATGTGCCACATCCGGCATGGTATGCCGGATGTGGCGTATACTGATAAGACGCGCCAGCGTCGCATCAGGCAACCGGCTCGGGCGTTAGATGTTGGATGCGGCGTAACCGCCTTATCCAACCAACGGGGTGCCGTACTTCACAACAGTTTAGCGAACTTCTGCGTTGTCAATTTTCTCTTCCGCCTTCCAGACGCGGTATTTCACATCTACATTGTCTGGCGTATACACCACGATCGGCAGCTTGCTGTTGTAACGCAGCATTCCAGCATCGCCCAGATACGCGGTGACAAATTTCTTCTCTTTCTTGCCATCCGGGCAGGCCATCATCGTGGAAACCGGCGAGCTAACTTTATCAAAGACATAATAATCATAGCCCCAGCCTTCCAGCGTTTTGCTTTCCAGCTTCCCGCCGAGACGATGCAAATTGCAATCGACTTCCAGCGTCTGACCGATTAACAGTTCTACTTTCAGGGTAGATTCATCTTCTTGCGGGGTTAACTGAATCACCTGACGCTTCATCCCTTTTTCAGCTTGTGGATAAGGCGCGATTTTTTCCAGTGGCTGGACGCTTTCTGCCGCCCAGGCGGAAGTGGTAGCGAAAGCGGCAAACAATACTGCAGGTAGAATGGTCTTCATTTTTTTGCTTTCCTTCTTCATTTATAGGTTTTCACCGATGATGTCGCTGAAGGTTAACATATTCATAAGATTTATTAATTTGCTTTATGAATAACTTAAAGAATATTCAGACAATTTTACCTGCTCTTTTAGTGTTAAATTCTGATGAGAGAACAAACCAGCAGAAATATCTCTGGTGAATTAATCGCTATATAAATATGTTTATAACCATTTGAAATGTGAGCAAAAGCCCGTTTTTGCCACGCTTCCCGCCACTCTTTTGATCCTGCTACAGGTTTTACCCCGATCGGGGTATGCATCTTTGACACATCCTTTAATATCTTAGCGGTTATAAAAATGGCTTATTAATTATGCGGTTTATTTGGTCGCTCTCAATTTTCAGAGCGCGTTAATGATGGAAGGTCAATGTGAAGATTGATGCATCCCGTCGGGGCATACTCACTGGTCGCTGGCGCAAAGCCAGTAACGGTATCCGTCCGCCCTGGTCCGGTGATGAATCTCATTTTCTGACCCATTGCACCCGTTGCGACGCCTGTATTAATGCTTGTGAAAACAACATTCTGCAACGCGGCGCGGGCGGCTATCCGAGCGTTAATTTCAAAAATAACGAGTGCAGCTTCTGTTACGCTTGCGCGCAGGCTTGCCCCGAATCGCTATTTTCTCCGCGCCACACCAGGGCCTGGGATTTGCAGTTCACCATTGGGGACGCGTGCCTGGCGTATCAGTCAGTTGAATGCCGCCGCTGTCAGGATAGCTGTGAGCCAATGGCAATTATCTTTCGCCCGACGCTCTCCGGGATCTACCAGCCGCAACTTAATAGCCAACTTTGCAACGGATGTGGAGCATGTGCAGCCAGCTGTCCGGTATCAGCCATAACTGCGGAGTATCTCCATGCACACTAACTGGCAAGTTTGCAGCCTGGTCGTGCAGGCCAAAAGCGAACGAATTTCAGACATCAGCACCCAACTGAACGCCTTTCCCGGCTGTGAAGTTGCTGTCAGCGACGCGCCGAGCGGTCAGTTGATTGTGGTGGTGGAAGCAGAAGACAGCGAAACGCTGATCCAAACCATTGAGTCAGTACGCAACGTAGAGGGCGTGCTGGCGGTGTCGCTGGTTTATCACCAGCAGGAAGAGCAAGGTGAGGAAACACCATGAAACTCAGTCGTCGTAGCTTTATGAAAGCTAACGCCGTTGCGGCCGCTGCGGCGGCTGCCGGTCTCAGCGTGCCGGGCGTTGCCCGCGCCGTTGTTGGTCAGCAGGAAGCCATCAAATGGGATAAAGCGCCGTGCCGTTTCTGCGGTACTGGTTGCGGCGTTCTGGTCGGAACGCAGCAGGGACGTGTGGTGGCCTGTCAGGGCGACCCAGACGCACCGGTTAACCGTGGCCTGAACTGCATTAAGGGCTATTTCCTGCCCAAGATCATGTACGGTAAAGACCGTTTGACGCAGCCGCTGCTGCGTATGAAAAACGGTAAATATGACAAAGAAGGCGAATTTACCCTAATCACCTGGGATCAGGCCTTCGATGTGATGGAAGAGAAATTCAAAACCGCCCTGAAAGAAAAAGGGCCGGAATCGATCGGTATGTTCGGTTCTGGTCAGTGGACTATCTGGGAAGGTTATGCCGCGTCCAAGCTGTTTAAAGCGGGCTTCCGTTCGAACAACATCGACCCGAACGCGCGTCACTGTATGGCGTCGGCAGTAGTTGGCTTTATGCGTACCTTTGGTATGGATGAGCCGATGGGCTGCTATGACGACATCGAGCAGGCTGACGCGTTTGTGCTGTGGGGCGCAAACATGGCGGAGATGCACCCGATCCTCTGGTCGCGCATCACTAACCGTCGTCTCTCTAATCAGAACGTCACCGTGGCGGTGCTTTCTACCTACCAGCATCGTAGCTTCGAGCTGGCGGATAACGGCATCATCTTTACGCCACAGTCTGACCTGGTGATCCTGAACTACATCGCCAACTATATCATTCAAAACAATGCGATAAATCAGGACTTCTTCAGCAAACACGTTAACCTGCGCAAAGGGGCGACGGACATTGGCTACGGTTTACGTCCGACCCATCCGCTGGAAAAAGCAGCGAAGAATCCAGGTTCTGACGCCTCCGAACCGATGAGCTTTGAAGATTACAAAGCCTTCGTTGCCGAGTATACGCTGGAAAAAACTGCCGAAATGACCGGCGTGCCGAAAGACCAGTTAGAACAACTGGCGCAGCTGTATGCCGATCCGAACAAGAAAGTCATCTCCTACTGGACGATGGGCTTCAACCAGCATACTCGTGGCGTGTGGGCTAACAACCTGGTCTACAACCTGCACCTGCTGACCGGCAAAATTTCCCAGCCGGGTTGCGGTCCGTTCTCCCTGACCGGGCAACCTTCTGCGTGTGGTACTGCGCGTGAAGTGGGCACCTTTGCTCACCGTCTGCCTGCGGACATGGTGGTGACCAACGAGAAACACCGTGATATCTGCGAGAAGAAGTGGAATATCCCGAGCGGCACCATTCCGGCGAAAATCGGTCTGCACGCGGTGGCACAAGACCGTGCGCTGAAAGACGGCAAACTGAATGTTTACTGGACCATGTGTACCAACAACATGCAGGCCGGGCCGAACATCAATGAAGAGCGTATGCCGGGCTGGCGCGATCCGCGCAACTTCATCATCGTCTCCGATCCGTATCCGACAGTCAGTGCGCTGGCCGCCGACTTGATCCTGCCGACCGCAATGTGGGTAGAGAAAGAGGGCGCTTACGGTAACGCCGAACGCCGTACTCAGTTCTGGCGTCAACAGGTACAGGCACCGGGCGAAGCGAAATCGGATCTCTGGCAGTTAGTCCAGTTCTCCCGCCGCTTCAAAACTGAAGAAGTATGGCCGGAAGATCTGCTGGCGAAGAAACCGGAACTGCGTGGCAAAACGCTGTACGAAGTGCTGTATGCCACACCGGAAGTGAGCAAATTCCCGGTATCCGAACTGGCGGAAGATCAGCTGAACGATGAATCCCGCGAGCTGGGCTTCTATCTGCAAAAAGGGCTGTTCGAAGAGTACGCATGGTTTGGTCGCGGTCACGGTCACGATCTGGCACCGTTCGATGACTACCACAAAGCGCGCGGTCTGCGCTGGCCGGTGGTGAACGGTAAAGAAACGCAGTGGCGTTACAGCGAAGGTAACGACCCGTACGTGAAAGCGGGCGAAGGCTATAAGTTCTACGGCAAACCGGATGGCAAAGCGGTGATCTTCGCACTGCCATTCGAACCGGCGGCGGAAGCACCGGATGAAGAGTACGACCTGTGGCTCTCTACCGGACGCGTTCTGGAGCACTGGCACACCGGCAGTATGACTCGCCGTGTACCAGAACTGCACCGCGCCTTCCCGGAAGCGGTCCTGTTTATTCACCCGCTGGATGCGAAAGCGCGCGATCTGCGTCGTGGCGACAAAGTGAAAGTGGTTTCTCGCCGTGGCGAAGTGATCTCGATTGTCGAAACGCGCGGTCGTAACCGTCCGCCGCAGGGCCTGGTGTACATGCCGTTCTTCGACGCCGCACAGCTGGTTAACAAACTAACGCAGGACGCGACCGATCCGCTCTCGAAAGAGACGGACTTCAAGAAGTGCGCAGTCAAACTGGAGAAGGTGTAAGCCATTATGTCCCGGTCAGCGAAACCTCAAAATGGTCGCCGCCGCTTTCTGCGCGATGTTGTTCGCACAGCAGGCGGGCTGGCTGCCGTGGGTGTGGCGCTGGGGTTACAACAGCAAACCGCACGCGCATCTGGCGTGCGGTTGCGCCCGCCCGGAGCCATAAACGAGAACGCCTTTGCCAGTGCCTGTGTGCGTTGCGGTCAGTGTGTTCAGGCTTGCCCTTACGACACCTTAAAACTGGCGACGCTGGCCTCTGGTCTGTCGGCGGGCACGCCATATTTTGTCGCACGGGATATTCCTTGCGAAATGTGTGAGGACATTCCGTGCGCCAAAGTGTGCCCGAGCGGTGCGCTGGATCGTGAGATCGAATCGATCGACGACGCGCGGATGGGGCTGGCGGTACTGGTGGACCAGGAAAACTGTCTCAACTTTCAGGGGCTGCGCTGCGATGTTTGTTATCGCGAATGCCCGAAAATTGATGAGGCCATCACCCTGGAGCTGGAGCGCAACACGCGTACCGGTAAGCACGCCCGCTTTCTGCCGACGGTTCACAGAGACGCCTGTACCGGTTGCGGTAAGTGCGAAAAAGTGTGCGTGCTGGAACAACCGGCAATCAAGGTGTTACCGCTGTCACTGGCTAAAGGGGAGTTAGGTCACCATTACCGCTTCGGCTGGCTGGAGGGGAACAATGGCAAATCGTAAACGTGACGCCGGGCGCGAGGCGCTGGAGAAAAAAGGCTGGTGGCGCAGTCACCGTTGGCTGGTGTTACGTCGCCTTTGTCAGTTCTTCGTGCTGGGGATGTTTTTGAGCGGTCCGTGGTTTGGTGTGTGGATCTTACACGGTAACTACAGCAGTAGCCTGTTATTCGACACCGTTCCGCTGACCGATCCGCTGATGACGCTGCAAAGTCTTGCCAGCGGTCATCTGCCTGCCACGGTGGCGTTGACCGGTGCGGTGATTATCACCGTGCTCTACGCCCTGGCAGGAAAGCGATTATTTTGCAGCTGGGTCTGCCCGCTGAATCCGATTACCGACTTAGCGAACTGGTTACGCAGGCGCTTTGACCTCAATCAGTCTGCGACGATCCCTCGCCACATTCGCTACGTGCTGTTGGTGGTCATTCTGCTGGGATCGGCCTTAACTGGCACGCTCATCTGGGAATGGATCAACCCCGTATCTCTGATGGGGCGCAGCCTGGTAATGGGCTTCGGCAGCGGCGCGCTGCTTATTCTCGCGCTGTTTTTATTTGATCTACTGGTCGTTGAACACGGCTGGTGCGGGCACATTTGTCCGGTTGGCGCGCTGTATGGCGTGCTGGGTAGCAAAGGTGTGATTACCGTTGCGGCCACCGATCGGCAGAAATGTAACCGCTGTATGGATTGTTTTCATGTTTGCCCGGAACCGCGTGTGCTACGTGCCCCGGTGCTGGATGAACAAAGCCCGGTGCAGGTCACCAGCCGCGATTGCATGACGTGCGGTCGCTGCGTGGATGTCTGTTCTGAGGATGTATTTACAATAACTACACGATGGAGTTCGGGAGCGAAATCATGAAAAGCCATGACCTGAAGAAAGCGCTGTGTCAATGGACGGCGATGCTGGCCCTGGTGGTAAGCGGCGCGGTTTGGGCGGCTAATGGCGTCGATTTTAGCCAGTCGCCGGAAGTATCCGGGACACAGGAAGGGGCCATTCGGATGCCAAAAGAGCAGGAACGGATGCCGCTGAACTATGTGAATCAGCCGCCAATGATCCCGCATAGCGTTGAAGGTTATCAGGTAACGACCAATACCAACCGCTGCTTGCAGTGCCACGGTGTCGAAAGTTATCGCACCACTGGCGCGCCGCGCATTAGTCCTACTCACTTTATGGACAGCGACGGCAAAGTGGGCGCGGAAGTGGCTCCGCGTCGTTATTTCTGTCTGCAATGTCACGTACCGCAGGCCGATACCGCGCCAATCGTGGGGAATACCTTTACCCCATCAAAAGGTTACGGGAAATAAGAGGTTATTATGGGAAATTCTGACCGTAAGCCTGGTCTGATTAAGCGCCTGTGGAAATGGTGGCGTACCCCCAGCCGTCTGGCGCTGGGGACGCTGCTGTTGATCGGTTTTGTTGGCGGCATCGTCTTCTGGGGTGGCTTTAACACCGGGATGGAAAAAGCCAATACCGAAGAGTTCTGCATTAGCTGCCACGAAATGCGCAACACGGTATATCAGGAATACATGGATTCCGTGCACTACAACAACCGTAGCGGCGTCCGTGCGACCTGTCCGGATTGTCACGTTCCGCACGAGTTTGTGCCGAAGATGATACGCAAGCTCAAAGCAAGTAAAGAGCTGTATGGTAAAATTTTTGGCGTTATTGACACGCCGCAGAAATTTGAAGCTCATCGTCTGACGATGGCACAGAATGAGTGGCGGCGCATGAAGGACAATAACTCGCAGGAGTGCCGTAACTGTCACAACTTCGAGTATATGGATACAACCGCCCAGAAATCGGTTGCCGCGAAGATGCATGACCAGGCGGTGAAAGATGGGCAAACCTGTATTGATTGCCATAAAGGGATAGCGCACAAGCTGCCCGATATGCGTGAAGTCGAGCCAGGTTTTTAACAGGGTTATTGCGTGGGTATGCTTGAAGCCAGAGAGTTACTTTGTGAGCGGGATGAACGAACCTTATTTAGTGGCTTGTCATTTACGCTGAACGCAGGAGAGTGGGTACAAATCACCGGTAGCAACGGCGCGGGGAAGACAACGCTTCTCCGTTTGCTGACGGGGTTGTCTCGCCCTGACGCAGGCGAGGTTCTCTGGCAAGGGCAGCCCTTGCATCAGGTACGCGACAGCTACCATCAAAACCTGTTATGGATAGGCCATCAGCCGGGGATCAAAACCCGGCTGACGGCGTTAGAAAATCTGCACTTTTATCATCGCGATGGCGATACCGCACAATGTCTGGAAGCCCTGGCGCAGGCCGGGCTTGCCGGATTCGAAGATATTCCTGTAAATCAGCTCTCGGCCGGGCAACAACGCCGCGTCGCTTTAGCGCGTCTGTGGCTGACCCGTGCCACGTTATGGATCCTCGACGAGCCTTTTACCGCGATTGACGTTAACGGCGTCGATCGTCTGACCCAGCGTATGGCGCAGCATACGGAGCAGGGGGGGATTGTGATTCTGACTACCCACCAGCCGCTCAACGTTGCTGAAAGTAAAATTCGCCGCATTTCACTGACGCAAACGAGGGCCGCATGATGTTCTGGCGCATTTTCCGTCTTGAGCTGCGTGTAGCGTTTCGCCATAGCGCCGAAATCGCCAACCCGCTGTGGTTCTTCCTGATTGTAATTACCCTTTTTCCGCTCAGTATCGGTCCGGAGCCGCAACTGCTGGCGCGTATTGCACCGGGCATTATCTGGGTTGCTGCGCTGCTTTCATCCTTGCTGGCGCTGGAACGACTGTTCCGTGACGATTTGCAGGACGGCAGTCTTGAACAATTGATGTTGTTGCCGTTACCCTTGCCCGCCGTTGTGCTGGCGAAGGTGATGGCGCACTGGATGGTAACCGGTCTGCCGTTACTCATCCTTTCGCCACTGGTAGCAATGCTACTGGGAATGGATGTTTATGGCTGGCAAGTGATGGCGCTGACGCTGCTGCTGGGAACGCCTACGCTTGGCTTTCTCGGTGCACCGGGTGTGGCGTTGACAGTGGGACTTAAGCGCGGTGGTGTGCTGCTCAGCATACTGGTGTTACCGCTGACTATCCCATTACTCATCTTTGCCACCGCCGCGATGGACGCGGCTTCCATGCATTTGCCCGTTGACGGGTATCTGGCAATTTTAGGCGCGTTGCTGGCAGGCACCGCGACATTAAGTCCTTTTGCGACGGCGGCAGCGTTACGAATCAGCATTCAATAACGCTGGATTACTGATTTTTGTTCGAGTCTGGTATCGAAACTATGTGGAAAACACTGCATCAACTGGCGATCCCACCACGGCTGTATCAAATCTGTGGCTGGTTTATACCGTGGCTGGCAATTGCCAGTGTGGTCGTGCTTACCGTCGGCTGGATCTGGGGATTCGGCTTTGCTCCGGCTGATTATCAGCAGGGAAATAGCTACCGCATTATCTACCTGCATGTGCCTGCGGCGATCTGGTCGATGGGTATTTATGCATCAATGGCGGTGGCGGCGTTTATTGGCCTTGTCTGGCAGATGAAAATGGCCAACCTGGCGGTGGCGGCGATGGCCCCCATTGGTGCCGTGTTTACCTTTATTGCCCTGGTTACCGGCTCTGCATGGGGAAAACCGATGTGGGGCACCTGGTGGGTATGGGATGCACGTCTGACTTCTGAACTGGTGCTGCTGTTTTTGTATGTGGGTGTGATTGCCCTGTGGCACGCCTTCGACGACCGCCGTCTGGCGGGCCGTGCGGCAGGTATCCTGGTGCTGATTGGCGTGGTGAATCTGCCGATTATTCATTACTCCGTGGAGTGGTGGAACACCCTGCATCAGGGATCAACGCGGATGCAGCAAAGTATCGATCCGGCGATGCGTTCGCCGCTGCGCTGGTCGATTTTTGGCTTCCTGCTCCTGTCTGCCACGCTGACGCTGATGCGGATGCGTAATTTGATTTTGCTGATGGAAAAACGCCGTCCGTGGGTGAGTGAACTGATACTGAAAAGAGGCCGTAAATGACCCTTGCATTTGCTTCCTGGAATGAATTTTTCGCAATGGGCGGTTACGCCTTTTTTGTCTGGCTGGCGGTGGTGATGACCGTTATTCCGCTGGTGGTTTTGGTCGTGCACTCGGTGATGCAGCATCGCGCAATTCTGTGTGGTGTGGAGCAACAGCGGGCGCGTGAGGCGCGTTTACGTGCTGCGCAACAGCAGGAGGCTGCATGAATATTCGCCGTAAAAACCGCTTGTGGATTGCCTGTGCTGTGTTGGCAGGTTTGGCGCTGACCATCGGTCTGGTGCTGTATGCGCTGCGCTCGAATATCGATCTCTTTTATACGCCGGGGGAAATTCTCTACGGCAAGCGTGAAACTCAGCAAATGCCGGAAGTCGGTCAGCGTCTGCGCGTTGGCGGGATGGTGATGCCGGGTAGTGTGCAGCGCGATCCCAATTCGCTGAAAGTGACCTTCACCATTTACGACGCTGAAGGCTCAGTGGATGTCTCTTACGAAGGCATTTTGCCGGATCTGTTCCGTGAAGGGCAGGGCGTTGTGGTGCAGGGCGAGCTGGAAAAAGGCAATCATATCCTCGCGAAAGAAGTGCTGGCGAAACACGACGAAAACTACACGCCGCCAGAAGTTGAGAAAGCGATGGAAGCTAACCACCGTCGCCCGGCGAGTGTTTATAAGGACCCAGCATCATGATGCCGGAAATTGGAAACGGGCTGCTGTGCCTGGCGCTGGGAATTGCGCTGCTGCTGTCCGTGTATCCGCTATGGGGCGTGGCGCGCGGAGATGCGCGCATGATGGCGTCTTCCCGCTTGTTTGCCTGGCTGCTGTTTATGTCTGTGGCTGGCGCATTTCTGGTGCTGGTCAATGCTTTCGTGGTCAACGACTTTACCGTCACCTATGTTGCCAGCAACTCCAATACCCAGCTTCCGGTGTGGTATCGCGTGGCGGCTACCTGGGGCGCGCATGAAGGTTCGCTTCTGCTGTGGGTGCTGCTGATGAGCGGCTGGACCTTTGCGGTGGCGATTTTTAGTCAGCGTATTCCGCTGGATATTGTGGCCCGTGTACTGGCGATAATGGGGATGGTCAGCGTCGGCTTTTTGCTGTTCATTCTCTTTACCTCTAACCCGTTCTCACGCACGCTGCCGAACTTCCCAATTGAAGGGCGCGATCTTAACCCGCTGTTACAGGATCCGGGGCTGATCTTCCATCCGCCTCTGCTTTATATGGGGTACGTGGGTTTCTCGGTGGCGTTTGCTTTTGCCATTGCTTCTTTGCTGAGCGGGCGTCTGGACAGCACTTATGCGCGTTTTACTCGCCCGTGGACGCTGGCGGCGTGGATTTTCCTGACGCTCGGCATTGTGCTCGGTTCCGCATGGGCCTATTACGAACTCGGCTGGGGGGGCTGGTGGTTCTGGGATCCGGTAGAAAACGCCTCGTTTATGCCGTGGCTGGTGGGGACTGCGCTGATGCACTCACTGGCGGTCACTGAACAACGCGCCAGCTTCAAAGCGTGGACATTACTGCTGGCAATCAGTGCCTTCTCGTTGTGTCTGCTGGGGACTTTCCTGGTGCGTTCCGGCGTGCTGGTATCGGTACACGCGTTTGCCTCTGATCCGGCACGCGGTATGTTTATCCTCGCCTTTATGGTACTGGTGATTGGTGGTTCGCTGCTGCTGTTTGCCGCGCGTGGACACAAAGTTCGCTCACGCGTAAACAATGCGCTGTGGTCGCGGGAATCTCTGCTGTTAGCGAACAACGTTTTGTTGGTCGCCGCGATGCTGGTGGTATTACTGGGGACGCTGCTGCCGCTGGTGCACAAGCAACTGGGACTGGGCAGTATTTCGATTGGCGAACCGTTCTTCAACACCATGTTTACCTGGCTGATGGTGCCGTTTGCGCTGCTGCTTGGTGTCGGTCCTCTGGTGCGCTGGGGGCGCGATCGCCCACGTAAAATCCGCAATTTATTGATTATCGCCTTCATCTCAACGCTGGTGCTGTCGCTGCTGCTGCCGTGGCTGTTCGAAAGCAAAGTTGTGGCGATGACGGTGCTCGGCCTGGCAATGGCCTGCTGGATTGCTGTGCTGGCAATTGCGGAAGCTGCGCTGCGTATTTCACGTGGCACGAAAACCACCTTCAGTTATTGGGGAATGGTGGCGGCTCACCTGGGGCTGGCAGTGACAATTGTTGGTATTGCCTTTAGCCAGAACTATAGCGTTGAGCGTGATGTGCGCATGAAGTCCGGCGATAGCGTCGATATTCATGAATATCGCTTCACCTTCCGTGATGTCAAAGAGGTGACTGGCCCGAACTGGCGCGGCGGTGTGGCGACTATTGGCGTAACGCGAGAGGGTAAACCGGAAACGGTGCTGTATGCGGAAAAACGTTATTACAACACTGCCGGGTCGATGATGACCGAAGCGGCGATTGACGGCGGCATCACGCGTGACCTGTACGCCGCGCTCGGTGAAGAGCTGGAAAACGGCGCGTGGGCCGTGCGTCTTTACTACAAACCGTTTGTTCGCTGGATTTGGGCGGGCGGGCTGATGATGGCGTTGGGCGGACTGCTGTGTCTGTTTGATCCTCGCTATCGTAAGCGCGTGAGTCCGCAAAAAACTGCGCCGGAGGCTGTATGAAGCGCAAAGTATTGTTAATTCCGTTGATTATCTTCCTGGCGATTGCCGCGGCGCTGCTGTGGCAGCTGGCGCGTAATGCCGAAGGGGATGATCCGACCAATCTGGAATCGGCGCTCATTGGCAAGCCAGTGCCGAAGTTTCGCCTCGAATCACTGGACAATCCGGGGCAGTTTTATCAGGCGGATGTGCTGACTCAGGGCAAACCTGTGCTGCTTAACGTTTGGGCTACCTGGTGTCCGACCTGCCGTGCGGAACATCAATATCTGAATCAGCTTTCTGCGCAGGGCATTCGCGTGGTCGGCATGAACTATAAAGACGATCGCCAGAAGGCAATAAGCTGGCTGAAAGAGCTGGGCAATCCTTACGCGCTAAGCCTGTTTGATGGCGATGGCATGTTAGGGCTGGATCTCGGTGTCTATGGCGCGCCAGAAACGTTCCTCATCGACGGCAACGGCATCATTCGCTATCGCCATGCGGGCGATCTCAATCCTCGCGTCTGGGAAGAAGAGATCAAGCCGCTGTGGGAGAAATACAGTAAGGAGGCCGCACAATGAGGTTTTTATTGGGCGTGCTGATGCTGATGATCTCCGGCTCAGCGCTGGCGACCATCGACGTGTTGCAGTTTAAGGATGAAGCGCAGGAGCAGCAGTTCCGCCAACTCACTGAAGAACTACGCTGCCCGAAATGCCAGAACAACAGCATTGCCGATTCCAACTCGATGATTGCCACCGACCTGCGCCAGAAAGTGTATGAACTGATGCAGGAAGGTAAAAGTAAAAAAGAGATTGTCGATTATATGGTGGCGCGTTACGGCAACTTCGTCACTTACGATCCGCCGTTAACGCCGCTGACCGTGCTGCTGTGGGTGCTTCCGGTAGTGGCTATTGGCATTGGCGGTTGGGTCATTTACGCCCGTTCGCGGCGTCGGGTACGCGTGGTGCCGGACGCGTTTCCTGAACAAAGCGTGCCGGAAGGTAAGCGTGCCGGATATATTGTTTATCTGCCGGGTATTGTGGTGGCGTTAATTGTGGCTGGCGTCAGCTACTACCAGACTGGCAATTATCAGCAGGTGAAAATCTGGCAGCAGGCCACGGCACAGGCTCCGGCGTTGCTGGACAGGGCGCTGGATCCGAAAGCCGATCCGCTCAACGAAGAAGAGATGTCGCGTCTTGCGCTGGGGATGCGTACTCAACTGCAAAAAAATCCGGGAGATATAGAAGGCTGGATTATGTTGGGCCGCGTTGGCATGGCGCTGGGTAACGCCAGTATCGCCACCGATGCATACGCTACTGCGTATCGCCTCGATCCGAAAAACAGTGATGCCGCACTGGGTTATGCTGAAGCGTTGACACGTTCATCTGATCCCAACGACAACCGCCTCGGTGGTGAACTGCTGCGCCAGTTGGTGAGAACGGACCATAGCAATATCCGTGTGTTAAGCATGTATGCGTTTAATGCCTTTGAGCAGCAGCGATTTGGCGAAGCCGTTGCCGCGTGGGAGATGATGTTGAAACTCTTATCTGCCAACGATACTCGCCGTGCGGTGATTGAACGTAGTATCGCGCAGGCGATGCAACATTTGTCGCCGCAGGAGAGTAAATAAAAAGAGGCCCGATGGTGATGCCATCGGGCTATTTTTATTGTGCCCCGCGTTGTTGCAGGAACAGAATGGTGGCTGCCACGCGTGAGCGGACATTGAGTTTGCGCAGCAGATTGCGAATATGTACTTTTACTGTCTGCTCTGAAATATTCAACACCGAGGCAATCTGTTTATTTGACAGCCCCTGTGCCAGCTCGTGCAGAACATCCAGCTCGCGCTCCGTCAGCACGCTGAAGGGATCTTCTTCCGCGCCAAACATTTCACGTTCACGTAAGTACTGATTGACGCGTTCGCTAAAGACTTTGCTGCCTTTCGCTCCAGCACGAATTGCTTCCAGCAATACTTCCGGGTCGCTGTCTTTCAACAGATAACCGTCTGCGCCTGCGTCTATCAGCGCAAAGACATCGCTGGAGGCATCTGATACGGTCAGGATAATAATTTGCGCGGTAACGCCATCCCTGCGCAAGGCATTGAGGGTATCCAGGCCACTCATACCTTTCATATTGAGATCCAGCAAGATCACGTCGATATCCAGTCTATTTGCCAGATCGATCGCGCTCGCGCCGTCGCCCGCTTCGGCGACCACTTCAAAGCTAGGATCAAGCTCCAGTAACTGACGAACACCGCGTCGCATAAGTGGATGATCATCCACAATCATCACCTGAAAAGGCGTTGCTTCAGGCATAGTAGTCTCCTGGGGTTTTATTAGAATCATTATGTTTGAGCGTAGCGTTGGTAACGCTACCAGGCGCGTGAATGTTACCCCATTTTATGTATGGACATGTAGTGAAAACTACAACCTTGTCGTTCGCTTTGGCATCATTTTCATTATAAAGACGGAATTTTGCATCAGCTTCTCATCGGTAATGACTCCAACTTACTGATAGTGTTTTATGTTCAGATAATGCCCGATGACCTTGTCATGCAGCTCCACCGATTTTGAGAACGACAGTGACTTCCGTCCCAGCCTTGCCAGATGTTGTCTCAGATTCAGATTATGTCGCTCAATGCGCTGAGTGTAACGCTTGCTGATAACGTGCAGCTTTCCCTTCAGGCGTGATTCATACAGCGGCCAGCCATCCGTCATCCATACCACGACCTCAAAGGCCGACAGCAGGCTCAGAAGACGCTCCAGTGT
>NZ_MIIV01000243.1:0-1819 GCF_001743015.1 Shigella sp. FC1567 | reverse complement strand
GTGCGCTGGGTTATCGCTCGCCACGGGAATATCTGCGGCAGCGGGCTTGTAATGGGTTAAGTGATAACAGATGTCTGGAAATATAGGGGCAAATCCAGAAAAATAGAAATCGTATGATCGTGAACTGTGTTACTGCTTCCCTGATGTATTATTGGAGCTTACCTGCACTGGCTGAGCAGTCGTCAAGTGAGATAAAGATTGTTCGCGATGAATACGGCATGCCGCATATTTATGCCAATGATACATGGCACCTATTTTATGGCTATGGCTATGTAGTAGCACAAGATCGCCTTTTTCAGATGGAAATGGCACGTCGCAGTACTCAAGGGACTGTCGCGGAAGTGCTTGGCAAAGATTTTGTGAAATTTGATAAAGATATCCGTCGTAACTACTGGCCGGATGCTATCCGGGCGCAAATTGATGCCCTTTCCCCAGAGGATATGTCCATTCTGCAAGGCTACGCTGATGGAATGAATGCCTGGATTGATAAGGTAAATACCAATCCAGAGACGCTCTTACCAAAACAGTTTAATACATTTGGCTTTACTCCTAAGCGCTGGGAACCGTTTGATGTCGCGATGATATTTGTGGGCACCATGGCAAACCGCTTCTCTGATAGCACTAGCGAAATTGATAATCTGGCACTGCTAACGGCTTTAAAAGATAAATATGGTGTATCACAAGGCATGGCGGTATTTAATCAGTTGAAATGGCTGGTAAACCCATCAGCGCCAACCACTATTGCCGTACAAGAGAGTAGCTACCCACTTAAATTTAATCAGCAAAACTCGCAAACAGCAGCTCTGTTGCCACGCTACGATTTACCTGCACCAATGCTTGACCGACCAGCAAAAGGGGCGGATGGCGCACTGCTGGCGTTAACAGCAGGGAAGAACCGGGAAACTATTGCTGCACAATTTGCACAGGGTGGTGCCAATGGTCTGGCGGGGTATCCAACGACCAGCAATATGTGGGTGATCGGCAAAAGCAAAGCCCAGGATGCGAAAGCAATCATGGTAAATGGTCCGCAGTTTGGCTGGTATGCGCCTGCGTATACTTATGGTATTGGTCTGCACGGTGCTGGTTATGATGTCACTGGCAATACACCATTTGCCTATCCTGGGCTGGTTTTTGGTCATAATGGTGTGATTTCCTGGGGATCAACGGCAGGTTTCGGCGATGATGTCGATATTTTTGCTGAACGGCTGTCGGCAGAGAAACCAGGCTACTACTTATATAATTGTAAGTGGGTGAAAATGTTAAGCCGTGAGGAAACCATTACGGTGAAAAATGGTCAGGCAGAGACCTTTACTGTCTGGCGTACGGTGCATGGCAACATTCTCCAAACTGACCAGACGACACAAACGGCTTACGCTAAATCCCGCGCATGGGATGGTAAAGAGGTGGCGTCTTTGCTGGCCTGGACTCATCAGATGAAGGCCAAAAATTGGCAGGAGTAGCGAAACAAGCACTGACCATCAACTGGTACTATGCTGATGTAAACGGCAATATTGGTTATGTTCATACTGGTGCTTATCCAGATCGTCAATCAGGCCATGATCCGCGATTACCCGTTCCTGGTACGGGAAAATGGGACTGGAAAGGGCTATTGCCTTTTGAAATGAACCCTAAGGTGTATAACCCCCTGTCGGGATATATTGCTAACTGGAACAATTCTCCCCAAAAAGATTATCCCGCTTCGGATCTGTTTGCCTTTTTGTGGGGGGGCCCCTATTAAGTTGTCAAGCATGTTATGACCCCTGCGGGGTATAAAAAGTCCCGTCGCGCATCATGGCGAACAGAACGTCGCAGCGTCGTC
>NZ_MIIV01000242.1:0-1830 GCF_001743015.1 Shigella sp. FC1567 | reverse complement strand
GAGTGGCGCTATGTGCCATTGCATGGTGCCGGGTGCCTCCCGGTGAATTCAGTACCAGCACCTGAATCCGCGATTATCCCATATACCTACTCGCTGATTACCCCTCCGCACAGGGGGATTCACCATGCGAAATTTTTTAACAAACTTCCCGCCGGCCAGACAATAATCGCCAGCCTGAATTATGAGCAACGTGGCATTTTACGGGAAAACTGTTTTCTGCAGTAAAAAGGCCCGCCGGAGCGAGCCTGGAAGGATAGCGGTCATGTGATGCCGGTTTCCCGGTAACTCAGCATCGGTATCTGAGTCAACGTTTTCTCTACTGGGTCATTTCCGATACGTTCCGCCTTCCGGCAGACTTTCATCACGTCAGAAAATATAGCACCCTGAGTAACAGGACAGTACTCAGAATTCAGGAAACTGTGACACATCCTGCACAGAAAAGCCCCTCCGGAGAGGGGCTGAAGTATAGCCTAATTTCTGTCTGTCGCATGGTGCCAGGGGCCTCCCGGTAAATTCAGCCTGTCTACTGAATTTGCATGTTCTCTGGATCATACACTTTGCCAGATGCCCCGCCGCTGAGGGGGATTCACCATGCGATGTAATTTTTAACAAATTCTCCGGCAGCCAGACAATCATCAAGCTGTGGAATTGTGAGGTATTTAAAAATTTCAACGGGTAACTGATACCCTGCTAATCGCCTGATGCTTTCTTTTTCAGCAACGGGAAAGCAACAACCACACACCCGCCACCAAAACACCATCAGACAGCACCGACATTATCCGGCTGCTGAAGTCCACCATCACCACCAGAAACAACAGGAGTGCAACCACAGCTGCTTAGAAGGCAATTGCTCTGTCCGGCTGAGCTAACAACGCAGAATACCGATAAATGGACCGCCATCGAGAACTCGAACCCCGCGCAACCAGCTTCGAAGGCTGGCGCTCTATCCCGATGAGCTAATGGTGGTATGTGATATGGTGGCCCTTGCTGGATTTGAACCAGCGACCTGGCGATTATGAGTCGCTCGCTCTCACCACTGAGCTAAAGGGCCGGGAGCAGAATAATAATGGTGCGTAATTAATTCTGCAATCTCATCCGTTTCAAACGATTAAATCCTGAACTTCCCTGACTGTCTGCTCAAAACGTCCGGTCTCCAGCTCAACGCCAATCGCACGACGCCCGAGCGCCAGTGCCGCTTTTACCGTTGAACCTGAGCCCATAAAAAAATCTGCAACCAGGTCACCCGGACGACTGCTTGCGCTGATTATCTGCTGCAGCATTTCTGCCGGTTTTTCGCACGGATGTTTCCCGGGATAGAACTGCACCGGTTTATGTGTCCACACATCCGTGTACGGCACCTGCGCCGTCACACCAAAATACCGCCGCAGATGCTTATATTCACTCTGCAGCTCCACATACTGCCGGTTCAGTGACGTATACGTATCCACCAGCTGGTGGTGGGGCTTTTCCAGTTCACCGCGCTGATGTTTCTCTTCTGCCACCCGGGCAAACAGCGACTGTAATTTCAGATAATCGCTTTCGTTCGGTAGCTGCCACTGACTGGCACTGAACCAGTGCGACACCATGTTTTTCTTTCCTGTGGCATCTGCAATCTGTTTTGCCGTTATCCCCAGGGCCGCGCGCGCATCACGAAAGTAAGAAATCAGCGGGGCCATCACATGCTGTTTCAGTGCACTGCCCTTCGCCGCATACCCGGCATCTTTCGGACGATACGGCCCCTGATAATGTTCCGCGAACAGAATGCGCTCTGTGGCGGGGAAATACGCCCGCAGGCTTTCCTTGTTGCATCCGTTCCAGCGTCCGGACGGC
>NZ_MIIV01000241.1:0-1845 GCF_001743015.1 Shigella sp. FC1567 | reverse complement strand
TTGTTCCATGTGAGCGCGACACGGTCCTCACAGCTCTCAGTGGCATCAGCAGCAACAGCGAAAGACTGCTGTCGAAGCTCCGCAGAGGCACTGAGTTTTTCCAGCCATGCAGCGACCTGTTCACGGAATCCGGAGGTATTGCGTGCAGAGACGGTATCGGAAAGGCGGTCAAGGAACGCGGAAAAGGTGTTGGCGTGCTCTTCATGTTCAAAAGCATGCCATATCTGTGATACATCAGATTGTTTGTTTTCCGGGAACCATGCTGTCACGGCATCAGCCAGGGGGCGATGGAGTGTATTCTGTTGTCCGTCACTCATGGAGAAGTAAATCCGTGGGCCGTGGTAGTCCGGTTGGGCGGTTTGTTGCGACAGAGACTCCCTGATCCGTGAGGACAGAGGATTGTCTTCGAGGATGATAGTGCAGGTCGGATCAAGGCTAAGTATATTTTCCGGAATGTGTGTGATGCGATTCTCGCGGCACCGGAAAAATATCTCGGTTTCCTCTGAGTGATGATTTCTTACAGGTACGGCTGGTAGGCTTTCCAGAAGATTAGTACTTACATCGAGCGCTTCCAGTGATTCAGGTAACTCAGGGAGAAATGTCAGCTGGTTATTTCTTACTGAGAGCACTTCCAGCGATGTAGGTAATTCAGGAAGCATGGTTAGCTGATTGTTATCTGCATTAATATATTCCAGCAATGCAGGCAATTCAGGAAGCATGGTTAGTTGGTTGTTATCTACATCAAGATGTTTCAGAGATGCGGGTAATTCAGGAAGTGTTGACAGGTGATTGTCACAGGCGTCAAGGTATTCCAGCGATGCTGGCAATTCTGGTAATGATATTAGGGCATTCTGAGTAATTTCCAGAACAGTGATTTGAGGTGGTAAGTTGTCAGGTAGCGAGGACAGATTTAAACGATTCAGTTGAAGCTCACTGAACTGATTGATGAGACATTCTTTAAGTAGGGAGACCGCTTCATTCCGATTTTCACCGGGGAGCGCTTGTTTTTCCCATTTATCCCATGCTGAAAAGTAATCAGCATATGTACCGGAAATAGTGTTATAAAAAGAATTTTGGGACAATGAAAAGTTATTATTTATCGGTAACATGATGGACATTCAGTTAAAGCCGATGGACAAATGGCTTTGTTAAAAGAAATAAGTAGGAGTTTTTATGAAGTTCATTCCATGAAATGAACTTCAGCACTTTTTTATTATAAAAGGACAAACAAAATTGGCTGTAAAAAAACGATACTGTTTCAGTTAACTGTGAATAGCTTGCTTGCACCGTATTGTTCTTGTTTTTCGGTTAGTTAAACATCGTACTTCATATTTGAACGTTCTGCCGGAATGCATTATCAATAGAGGTAAAGTCTGAGGTAGCCTGAGTTTAACGGACACTCCTTCCTGAAATAGAATGGCATCAGAAGGAGCTAATAATGAGCAGAAAAAACCAACGTTACTCTAAAGAGTTCAAAGCCGAAGCTGTCAGAACGGTTCTTGAAAATCAACTTTCGATCAGTGAAGGCGCTTCGGTAATGCTGCCAACTTACTGATTTAGTGTATGATGGTGATTTTAAGGTGCTTGCGTGGCTTCCATTTCCATCAGATGTCCTTCCTGCTCCGCTACTGAAGGCGTGGTGCGTAACGGCAAAAGCACTGCCGGACATCAGCGCTATCTCTGCTCTCATTGCCGTAAAACATGGCAACTACAGTTCACTTACACCGCCTCTCAGCCCGGTACGCACCAGAAAATCATTGATATGGCCATGAATGGCGTCGGATGTCGCGCCAGTGCACGCATTATGGGCGTTGGCCTCAACACGGTTTTACGTCACTTAAAAAA
>NZ_MIIV01000240.1:0-1846 GCF_001743015.1 Shigella sp. FC1567 | reverse complement strand
CACAGCAGTAAGACTTCCTTCCTGGTATTGCTTACGCCAGAGAAATAACTGGCTGGCTGCTACACCATGTTGCCGGGCAACGAGGGAGACCGTCATCCCCGGTTCAAAGCTCTGCTGAACAATTGCGATCTTTTCCTGTGTGGTACGCCGTCTGCGTTTCTCCGGCCCTAAGACATCAATCATCTGTACTCCAATGACTAGTCTAAAAACTAGTATTAAGACTATCACTTATTTAAGTGATACTGGTTGTCTGGAGATTCAGGGGGCCAGTCTAATGATTTAGGGTCTAATCAACTTAATGATCAATATCTATAGTGATATCACCAACCGTTAAAACGAACCGACAACTCCATGAGGAACGGAATGATGAATAATAAAGTCAGCTTCACTAACAGCAATAATCCAACCATCTCTTTGTCTGCAGTGATCTATTTCCCTCCAAAATTTGATGAAACCCGTCAGTATCAGGCAATTGTGGTATCTCACCCAGGTGGGGCGTTAAAGAACAAACGGCCGGAACCTATGCCAAAAAACTGGCGGAAAAGGGATTTGTCACTATTGCTTATGACGCATCTTATCAAGGTGAAAGTGGCGGCGAGCCGCGTCAGTTAGAAAACCCATACATTCGTACTGAAGACATCAGTGCCGTGATTGATTACCTGACAACGCTTTCTTATGTCGACAATACCCGAATTGGTGCGATGGGAATTTGTGCCGGTGCAGGATATACAGCCAATGCTGCAATTCAGGATCGCCGCATCAAGGCCATCGGTACCGTTAGTGCGGTCAATATTGGTTCGATGTTCCGTAATGGTTGGGAAAACAATGTGAAATCTATTGATGCCCTGCCATACGTTGAAGCGGGTTCAAACGCCCGAACCAGCGATATTAGCAGCGGAGAATATGCCGTTATGCCACTGGCACCAATGAAGGAGTCCGATGCGCCGAACGAAGAACTGCGTCAGGCCTGGGAGTATTACCACACCCCTCGCGCGCAGTATCCAACAGCACCGGGTTACGCTACTTTGCGCAGCCTTAACCAGATTATTACCTTTGATGCTTACCATATGGCGGAAGTGTACCTGACTCAGCCGATGCAGATTGTGGCGGGCAGCCAGGCAGGGAGCAAATGGATGAGTGACGATCTGTACGATCGAGCATCAAGCCAAGATAAACGCTATCACATTGTTGAAGGCGCAAACCATATGGATCTTTATGACGGCAAAGCCTATGTGGCTGAAGCAATTTCAGTATTAGCTCCGTTCTTTGAGGAAACTCTGTAATGAAACATATTCAAATCCGCAATAGTGATATGGCCTGGCATATTGCTGCCAATATTCAGTTTCCACCAAATTTTGATGAGTCAAAACAGTATCCGGCGATTATCAGCGTCCATCCTTTTGGCAGTTGTAAGGAGCAGACGTCTGGCAATATCTATGGCAAAGCATTGGCTGAAAAAGGCTATCTCGTTCTCGCTTATGACGCCAGTTTCCAGGGAGAATCTGGTGGGGAGCCTCGCTGGATAGAAGATCCGACACAGCGCGTAGAGGATATTAGCCGTGTTATCGATTATGCAGTAACTCTGCCATATGTTAATGCTGAACGTATTGGCGTGCTGGGAGTGTGGGTAATGCTGCCAACTTACTGATTTAGTGTATGATGGTGATTTTAAGGTGCTTGCGTGGCTTCCATTTCCATCAGATGTCCTTCCTGCTCCGCTACTGAAGGCGTGGTGCGTAACGGCAAAAGCACTGCCGGACATCAGCGCTATCTCTGCTCTCATTGCCGTAAAACATGGCAACTACAGTTCACTTACACCGCCTCTCAGCCCGGTACGCACCAGAAA
>NZ_MIIV01000239.1:0-1848 GCF_001743015.1 Shigella sp. FC1567 | reverse complement strand
AATGTGCATAAAAAAATCCGGAAACAAGTGAGCGTTTCCGGATTCTTACACAGCCACTGGATCGGTCAACTGATCCTTAACTGATCGGCATTACACCTTCTGCTGACCGTTTTCGATGTACAAACCGAGCGGCGCATAGCTTTCATCATAGATGCCGCCGTTCATCGCCATCTGCACCTGACCCTGACTATTAATATCCGCCAGCAGAGCATGTAACGTTCCCCACGCTTCGCCATTGGCTTTTTGCCAGTACATTTTCACCCGCTCTGTTTGAGGATTAACGGTATACGCCTGTACGGTCAGCGTCGGATCTGAGAGTGCGCAATCATCAGCGGCAACAGAAAACAAGGGAAGTAAGGTGAGGGTGAGAAAAATCCGTTTGAGATTCAAGGTGATCATTCCTTTACCAATGAGTAGCCGATGCGCCATTATAGGTCCTGGATGTGGGATTTTTTTATCCTGTTAGCGACCTTGAGGAGTACCAAAAAGCGCGAAGTTCAACTATTGTTCTGTGGTGTTCTGTTGCGTGTTGACGGCAAAATTTTGCTGGCGTAACATGCGCGCACGATCATTCTAAGAGGACATTCGCCTTGGACACACCCAGTAGATACTGGCTCACTATCCTGTCATCCAGGATCAACTCCTAAGGCTATCCCTTTTTGCTGATAGCCTTAGCGGTTGTCAGCGACCTCAATTTTTCCCGTCGCGCTGAGTCAGGCTGTTTAATGGTCTGAAACCCAATTTGTTTCTGTGTGCCCACCGAACTGTCCGATATTTTAAGCATTGGGAGTCCCGGTCATGCTGAGCGCATTTCAACTGGAAAATAACCGACTGACCCGGCTGGAAGTCGAAGAGTCACAACCCCTTGTAAATGCAGTATGGATTGATCTTGTCGAACCGGACGACGACGAGCGACTGCGTGTACAATCTGAACTTGGCCAGAGCCTGGCAACCCGCCCGGAACTGGAAGACATCGAAGCATCGGCACGTTTCTTTGAAGACGACGACGGCCTGCATATTCACTCCTTCTTCTTCTTTGAAGATGCGGAAGATCACGCCGGTAACTCCACTGTGGCATTTACCATCCGTGATGGTCGTCTGTTTACTCTGCGTGAGCGTGAACTGCCCGCTTTTCGTCTGTATCGTATGCGTGCCCGTAGCCAGTCGATGGTAGACGGTAACGCCTACGAGCTGCTGCTGGATCTGTTCGAAACCAAAATCGAACAGTTGGCAGATGAAATTGAAAATATCTATAGCGACCTGGAGCAGTTGAGCCGGGTGATTATGGAAGGGCATCAGGGCGATGAGTACGATGAGGCGCTCTCCACGCTGGCGGAACTGGAAGATATCGGCTGGAAAGTACGCCTGTGTCTGATGGATACCCAGCGCGCGCTCAACTTCCTGGTACGTAAAGCACGCTTACCGGGTGGACAACTGGAGCAGGCGCGTGAAATCCTGCGAGATATCGAATCCCTGCTGCCGCATAACGAATCTCTGTTCCAGAAGGTGAACTTCCTGATGCAGGCGGCGATGGGTTTTATCAACATCGAGCAGAACCGCATCATCAAAATCTTCTCGGTGGTATCCGTGGTATTCCTGCCGCCGACGCTCGTTGCTTCCAGCTATGGCATGAACTTTGAGTTTATGCCAGAACTGAAGTGGAGCTTCGGCTACCCTGGCGCGATTATCTTTATGATCCTCGCGGGCCTGGCACCGTATCTGTACTTTAAGCGGAAGAACTGGTTGTAATATGGGTAATGCTGCCAACTTACTGATTTAGTGTATGATGGTGATTTTAAGGTGCTTGCGTGGCTTCCATTTCCATCAGATGTCCTTCCTGCTCCGCTA
>NZ_MIIV01000238.1:0-1865 GCF_001743015.1 Shigella sp. FC1567 | reverse complement strand
TAACGGCAGCAAAGAACCTTGCAGAGGCGTTCGAGCATTATAACGAATGGCATCCGCATAGTGCGCTGGGTTATCGCTCGCCACGGGAATATCTGCGGCTGCGGGCTTGTAATGGGTTAAGTGATAACAGATGTCTGGAAATATAGGGGCAAATCCACATTAAATTGGTGACAGCCTGCCCTAACACTGCTGACTCTTCTTCTAACAAATTACCCGAACTGCGAAAGTAACTTGCTAACGCTTTATCAGTTATTGCATTATGAATTGTAGTATCTTCAAGCATGGTAACCTCTCATCTTACTTATGAAATTTTAATGTATTCTGTTTATTTTCTTACCATTGAACATACTTTTATTGTCAGCTGTCGCTGTTCTTCGGTTTGGCCCTCCTGAATCACTATTGCTAAAATCACGAATTATGCTGTCAATTAAATCGCGTCGGAAAGCATCTTCCTCAGCCGATTTCATTACGAGTAATTGCTTAATAAGAGTCTGCAATGAAAAATTTATCTTCATGCGCAGTATCTGGAGCACCACCTGGCCAGTAATTTCATATTTTATACGTTCATTATCAGATGTCTTCATAACGACTTCATAGCTAACCTGTTAAATAATCAGGCTGTTGCATTATTCAAAAAGCAACCCAATTAGTGCATTATAATGTTTCTGTTCCTCTTCCCCAGTCGCGTGTTCCAGTCGGCAAAGAAGTTTGGCACAAAGCGACTTTCGACTCAGATTACGTCCATCTTTCAAAATCTCAGTCACAATTTCCCCGAGAGTTTCCTGCTGAGTAGGCCAGTTAGCTTTTGCAAAGTAACGAGTGATTGCTCCCGCAGAATCTAAAGTCACTGAATTTTGATGCATGCTACGCCTCTGTTAAAAATGTTAATCAATGTTAAGTGAGGTAACAATAGCAAACTTGTACGAAATATGTGTACAGAATGATAAATTAATTTTTTGCAATTAGTGCCAATACATATAAAACAATGTGTTATGATAAAACATATTGCATCATTTAACTGACAATCTATACGAGATTTTTCGCCAACTAGTGTTCAACTTTTTCCATTTTTTATCAATGTAAAGAAACGGTTATGTTTTGGTATTAAAAGAAAGACACAAGAAGATATGTCTGTTACCGTCTTACTCTCGCCTCACCCATTACCCTGGATTGTTAATGCTTACCACCCTTATTTATCGTAGCCATATACGTGACGACGAACCTGTCAAAAAAATCGAAGAAATGGTTTCGATAGCAAATCGCAGGAACATGCAGTCTGACGTAACAGGGATCTTACTGTTTAATGGTTCTCATTTTTTCCAGCTTCTGGAAGGTCCGGAAGAACAGGTTAAAATGATATATCGGGCTATATGCCAGGATCCACGGCACTATAATATTGTTGAGCTGCTGTGCGATTACGCGCCTGCTCGCCGTTTTGGCAAAGCGGGAATGGAATTATTTGATTTGCGCCTGCACGAGCGAGATGACGTTTTACAGGCCGTATTCGACAAAGGCACATCAAAATTTCAGCTAACTTATGATGACAGAGCGCTACAATTTTTTCGTACTTTTGGGTAATGCTGCCAACTTACTGATTTAGTGTATGATGGTGATTTTAAGGTGCTTGCGTGGCTTCCATTTCCATCAGATGTCCTTCCTGCTCCGCTACTGAAGGCGTGGTGCGTAACGGCAAAAGCACTGCCGGACATCAGCGCTATCTCTGCTCTCATTGCCGTAAAACATGGCAACTACAGTTCACTTACACCGCCTCTCAGCCCGGTACGCACCAGAAAATCATTGATATGGCCATGAATGGCGTCGGATGTCGCGCCAGTGCACGCATTATGGGCGTTGGCCTCAACACG
>NZ_MIIV01000237.1:0-1869 GCF_001743015.1 Shigella sp. FC1567 | reverse complement strand
CTGAGTTTTTTAAGTGACGTAAAACCGTGTTGAGGCCAACGCCCATAATGCGTGCACTGGCGCGACATCCGACGCCATTCATGGCCATATCAATGATTTTCTGGTGCGTACCGGGCTGAGAGGCGGTGTAAGTGAACTGTAGTTGCCATGTTTTACGGCAATGAGAGCAGAGATAGCGCTGATGTCCGGCAGTGCTTTTGCCGTTACGCACCACGCCTTCAGTAGCGGAGCAGGAAGGACATCTGATGGAAATGGAAGCCACGCAAGCACCTTAAAATCACCATCATACACTAAATCAGTAAGTTGGCAGCATTACCGAAATTGTCGATGAAGGTATCGCGCAACGCTAATCCCCTATGGATATCGATTCTGGAGAATAACAATGGATAAAATTACCCAGGTTTTATTTTCAGATATTGGGAAAGTCACCACTCAATATGTTGAAGTACCACACCAGGAACTTAAACCGCACGAAGTGCGGATTGCGCCTGTGTTGTATGGGATATGCGGTTCGGATCTGCATGTTCTGAAAGGCGGTCATCCGTTTGCCAAACCACCTGTCGTCCCCGGTCATGAAATTGCAGCGCGCGTTACGGAAGTTGGCAGCGACGTTAAAAATGTACAGCCGGGCGATCATGTTGTGGTCGATCCCATCATGGCTTGCATGGAATGCCGAGCCTGCAAAGCAGGACGTTTTAATCTTTGTGAACCACCGCAGGTTGCTAGTTTTCGCGCACCGGGCTTTGCTCGCTCACAACACATTGTTCCTGCGCGTAATTGCCATGTCGCACCAGCCTCTTTACCGCTAAAAGTGTTGGCCTTTGCCGAACCGGCGGCTTGTGCCCGTCACTGCGTTAACCGAATGCCGAAAGCTTCTCTGGAAAGCGTACTGGTAATTGGTGCCGGAACGATAGGCTTATCCATCGTGCAGGCACTGCGCATTATGGGGGCAGGTAAGATTACCGTGATTGAACCTGACGCTGCCAAACGCGCGCTGGCGTTAAAGCTGGGCGCAGCAGAAGTTTGGGCACCAGGTGAGCTGGCCGCAGATGTGCGATTTACGGGGGCGATTGATGTCGTTGCAGCGCAGGCCACGCTTAACGATGCATGTACCCGTGTATATGCCGGAGGCACCGTCGTGTGCATGGGCGTACCAAGTGGGCCGCGTGAAATACCATTACCGATGATGCAACGTTTCGAGCGTGACTTGCTCAACTCTGGCATGTACATCCCTGAAGATTTCGATGCTGTTATCGAATGGCTGGCGGATGGGCGGTTTGATACCAGTGAACTGGTTACCGATTTATTTGCCATTGAGGATGCAGCGGCGGCATTTGAACGCGCGCAGCAAAATGACTCCATAAAGGTCATGCTGCAATTTGCGCCGGAATGATTTTCTAAATCTCTGTCTGGCGCTGCGTCACGTCAGCGCCACCCTACAACAATTAAAAAGGACACTGCGATGAGTCAAATCACCAGTCCTGCAACTTATTCAATTAGTCGGCCACAGGACGTAATTGATATTGTTGGATTTGCCCCTATATTTCCAGACATCTGTTATCACTTAACCCATTACAAGCCCGCTGCCGCAGATATTCCCGTGGCGAGCGATAACCCAGCGCACTATGCGGATGCCATTCGTTATAATGCTCGAACGCCTCTGCAAGGTTCTTTGCTGCCGTTAACCCGTCTGGTTTGGGCATGATACTGATGTAGTCACGCTTTATCGTTTTCACGAAGCTCTCTGCTATTCCGTTACTCTCCGGACTCCGCACCGCCGTGTTCTTCGGTTCAAGTCCCAACATCCGGGCGAACTGGCGTGTTTCATTAGCCCGGTAGCATGAACCATTATCCGTCAGCCACTCCACT
>NZ_MIIV01000236.1:0-1884 GCF_001743015.1 Shigella sp. FC1567 | reverse complement strand
AAGTGTCTATACCGATTACTTGATGATCAGGTTGTGTTGAATAAACGCGCATTCTTCGGTGCTTTTTTAATCTTTTGGGGATTTAAATTCCTATCGATGAACTGTCGATATGAAAAAGCGAGCATCATACTGACGTCAAACAAAGGGGTCGCAGACTGGGGAGAAATGTTCGGAGATCACGTGCTGGCAACAGCGATCCTAGATCGGCTGCTACACGCTGAATATCAAAGGAGAGAGTTACCGGTTAAAAGAGAAACGTAAAGCTGGAGTGCTGACCAAAAACACAACGCCAATCAGTGATGATGAAATGGTGGAAAACGGACAGCATCAGTAACGAAAGTATCTTAGCAGGCATGAAAATCGTCCGCATCCCCTAAACGGTCAAAATGCTTCTGCCGTGAAGGAGGGAGAATGCCATCTCATCACTTATATCTGGCGAATGAAACACAGATGGTCGGCCTTGCCCCCAAACACACGGCGGTGCAAAATGGAATGGCAGAAAACTTCGTCAAAACGATGAAATATGATTAAATCAGTGTTATGTTCGAACCTGACGTGTTAACAGCAGTAAAGTAGTCTCGCGAAGGTGTTCAAACATTATAATGAATGGCATCCTCATAGTGCGCAGGGTTATCGCTTGCTGCGGAAATATCTGAAGCGACGTACCAGTAATGGGGAAAATGATAGCTGGTTTCTGAAAATATAGAGGAAAATGTGATATATATATCCTGTTAATATTTAAGGAGAATATAAAATGAAAGTCTCGTTTAAGTCTTTAGGCTATATTTTTCATGATATATATAATAAAAAACACACTATCGATGAGTTCAACGATGTGGTAAGAAAAGCAGTTTTATCAGGTAAAATTAACGAGCTGAATGCATGTCATAAAGTGGCAATTTTTCTTGCCGAAAAAGACAATGAGATAACAAAGAAAGACAAAGCCAAGATAATAGATACATTAACTGAAAACTATTCCATTGAATTTCAACAATTAATGAATATTAGTGAGCGCACGTTAAATTCATCTTTATATATTACTCCTGGTGAAAGTGGTTTTGTCAGTTTTGTTAATCGTGAAGGAAAAATATGTCATACTGCATATGTAAAATCATCAGATAATAGCATGGCATATTACCATGCAAATTATAGCAGCATTGACAAATATATTACGGATATGTGCGGCCTTATTTGTATGAGGCATATTGAGTCTACTTGCATTATTTTTTATATGCTTGATGAAAAAGTTTTATCTGCCATTGCTGAATTTATGAATGAAAAAGGATGGCGGGCTGCGTTTTGTTCAGCAAAGAACTTATATAAATGTGTTTAATTTTAGAAAAACTATTTGGTAAAATCCAACAAGAGTCGAGAGGTTCGCGTTGCTTCAGCAGGGCCTCAGCCTGTTCAACCAGACTCAGTTGCAGGTCGTGACGCAGATTTAGTGGTGGTGGTTGATTGTCAGATACCAGCCGATGATCTTATAGTGCATATCATCAGACTTTGAGAAGCATATGGTTTTGCGGGTAAGCCGCTTAAGATGTGTCCGCAGGTTCAGATTATGTCGCTCTATCCGCTGAGTGCATTTCTTGCTTATAACATGACTGGTTGAGGACAATAAAGTTCGGTATACCGGCTCAGGCATCGGTCATGTAGAAGGCAATGCTAAACTGGCTCAGCAAACTAAGAGCAGCGCGCATCCACTTACCCAATGCGGTTGAGAAAATAGCCTTCGATCGCTTTCATGTGGCGAAACAACCGGGTGAGGTGGTGGATAAAACCCGCCAGAATGAACATCCGCATCTTCCTGTTGAAAGTCGTCGTCAGGCAAAGGGAACTCGCTTCCTGTGGCAGCACAGCGATAAATGGATGACCGAATCCAGG
>NZ_MIIV01000235.1:0-1909 GCF_001743015.1 Shigella sp. FC1567 | reverse complement strand
TGGTCAGAAGCCGTGAAGAGAATGAATTTAAGGACTGGTTCTCCCTCTGGGGACCATGGCATGCTGTACTGAAGCGTACGGAAGCTGACCGCTGGGCGCAGGCAGAAGAGCAGAAGTATGAGATGCTGGAGAATGAGTACTCTCAGAGGGTGGCTGACCGGCTGAAAGCATCAGGTCTGAGCGGTGATACGGATGCGGAGAGGGAAGCCGGTGCACAGGTGATGCGTGAGACTGAACAGCAGATTTACCGTCAGTTGACTGACGAGGTACTGGCCCTGCGATTGTCTGAAAACGGCTCACGACTGCACCATTCATAATCACGTCGCATAAGCATAAACCGCAGACCGGATTGACTCCGGAAAAACTGTGACCCGATTACGGACCTTAACAACAACCCGTAAATCCTCGCTCAATACCGGCAGGGATTTACGGCGTGCAACTGACTTTTTTGAGGGGCTAACCAACCAGATCGTTTGCTATGGGAATATCGAGACAGTAATGAGTTAAATGATAAAAATTGTTTGAAAATATAGGGGATAAAGATCAATCCAAACTGGATGAAAGTAGAACTGGTCACATTAACATGGGTAGACTGATATAACAATCGACGGTTACTGGAAAGACAGGAACATATTCCTCCAGCTGGAATGAAAACGCCGATAAAGCTCTAGGATTGTTTTTTTAAAGACTTTCTCGTTTTATTTGCATTAATAGACCAAGATATGAATAGTGAGGGGTTAATAAATGAAACCGATCAACAATCATTCTTTTTTTCGTTCCCTTTGTGGCTTATCATGTATATCTCGTTTATCGGTAGAAGAACAGTGTACCAGAGATTACCACCGCATCTGGGATGACTGGGCTAGGGAAGGAACAACAACAGAAAATCGCATCCAGGCGGTTCGATTATTGAAAATATGTCTGGATACCCGGGAGCCTGTTCTCAATTTAAGCTTACTGAAACTACGTTCTTTACCACCACTCCCTTTGCATATACGTGAACTTAATATTTCCAACAATGAGTTAATCTCCCTACCTGAAAATTCTCCGCTTTTGACAGAACTTCATGTAAATGGTAACAACTTGAATATACTCCCGACACTTCCATCTCAACTGATTAAGCTTAATATTTCATTCAATCGAAATTTGTCATGTCTGCCATCATTACCACCATATTTACAATCACTCTCGGCACGTTTTAATAGTCTGGAGACGTTACCAGAGCTTCCATCAACGCTAACAATATTACGTATTGAAGGTAATCGCCTTACTGTCTTGCCTGAATTGCCTCATAGACTACAAGAACTCTTTGTTTCCGGCAACAGACTACAGGAACTACCAGAATTTCCTCAGCGCTTAAAATATTTGAAGGTAGGTGAAAATCAACTACGCAGATTATCCAGATTACCGCAAGAACTATTGACACTGGATGTTTCCAATAACCTACTAACTTCATTACCCGAAAATATAATCACATTGCCCATTTGTACGAATGTTAACATTTCAGGGAATCCATTGTCGACTCGCGTTCTGCAATCCCTGCAAAGATTAACCTCTTCGCCGGACTACCACGGCCCGCAGATTTACTTCTCCATGAGTGACGGACAACAGAATACACTCCATCGCCCCCTGGCTGATGCCGTGACAGCATGGTTCCCGGAAAACAAACAATCTGATGTATCACAGATATGGCATGCTTTTGAACATGAAGAGCATGCCAACACCTTTTCCGCGTTCCTTGACCGCCTTTCCGATACCGTCTCTGCACGCAATACCTCCGGATTCCGTGAACAGGTCGCTGCATGGCTGGAAAACTCAGTGCCTCTGCGGAGCTTCGACAGCAGTCTTTCGCTGTTGCTGCTGATGCCACTGAGAGCTGTGAGGACCGTGTCGCGCTCACATGGAACAA
>NZ_MIIV01000234.1:0-1969 GCF_001743015.1 Shigella sp. FC1567 | reverse complement strand
AGCAGGCGCTGGAGTTCTTTAATCTGCTTCATGGCGGCAGCAAGTTCAGAGGCAGGAACAACCTGTTCTCCGGCGGCCACAGCAGTAAGACTTCCTTCCTGGTATTGCTTACGCCAGAGAAATAACTGGCTGGCTGCTACACCATGTTGCCGGGCAACGAGGGAGACCGTCATCCCCGGTTCAAAGCTCTGCTGAACAATTGCGATCTTTTCCTGTGTGGTACGCCGTCTGCGTTTCTCCGGCCCTAAGACATCAATCATCTGTACTCCAATGACTAGTCTAAAAACTAGTATTAAGACTATCACTTATTTAAGTGATACTGGTTGTCTGGAGATTCAGGGGGCCAGTCTAATTGTTAATAAGAACTCTGCAATCAACACCAGTATCGGCGTTATTTTTATTGCTTTGGGCGGCATATTGATTGATGCCTACTAGGCGGCGATGGTGGGGTTTGGTAATAAATACATTGCCGCTCAATTCGGCATTTCGCCGGGTCTTGCTGCAACCGTCAATGCATCAGTATTAATCGCCGCGTTAATTGGCGGTTTATTAGCGAACCGAGTAATAAACCGCTTTGGGCAAAAGCGGGCATTTATTATTGGCATGGGGCTGTGCACCATCGGTGCTGCAGCGGTAGCTATTGCTCCCAGTATCTGGTGGGTGCTGGTGTGCCGCGTCATCATGGGCTTTGGTTTAGGCATCGACTTCCCTTTGGCAACCAATGCCGTGGCAGAGCTTCGTGGTTCAACGTCGAAGAAAACCGGAACGTCGGTCAACCTCTGGCAAATGGCCTGGTATGTTTCGACAACCGTTGTTTATTTGGTACTTTTGCCGCTGCTTCTGTCGGGTATCGCTGAAGAACAATTGTGGCGTTACGGAATATTCATCGGAGCTATTTTTGCAGTCATCTTCATGATTTTGCGTTACTTCTTTATTGGTGAATCCGCAATGTGGGCCGCACGCGTCGGGCGTTACCAGGAAGCGTGCGACATTCTGGGAAAACGTTATGGTGTTCAGGCTCGCGTTGCGGCATCGGGTACAACAGAAGCGAAATTCTCGGAAAAAGCAGAGAATAAATACAGTGGTGGATATGGCATCTTATTTAATGATCGTTACCGCAAACGCACCATTCTTGGCTGTGTCGTGGCAACCATGCAGGCGTGGCAATATAACGCCGTAGGTGTTTATCTTCCTCTTACGTTGGCGGGAATAATAAGTGGCGGGCTTACTGGCGCGTTGACCGGTTCTGCCGTCGTGAATGCCCTTTGTGGGGTGACAGGCGGGATGATCGGCTCGTTTATTCTCCAACGACTGGGTACTCGCCGACAGTCGATGTATGGATTTGCTGTTGTGACCTTAGCATTGCTGTCGTTAGGCGCACTGGCAACGACTAATCCCTGGCTGTCTTTAGGGTTATTGGGATCAATTATTTTCTTCCATTCAGCGGGTCCTGGTGGGCTGGGCATGACCATTGCCACACTCTCTTATCTTCCCGCTATTCGCCCTACTGGGGTCGGATTTGCCCGCGCTATTATGCGCACAGGGGCAATTGCAGGACTCATTTTCTGGCCGATGCTGTGGGGTGCGTTGAAAACTGAAGCGTTTTACTGGTTGGCAATCGGGTAATGACTCCAACTTACTGATAGTGTTTTATGTTCAGATAATGCCCGATGACCTTGTCATGCAGCTCCACCGATTTTGAGAACGACAGTGACTTCCGTCCCAGCCTTGCCAGATGTTGTCTCAGATTCAGATTATGTCGCTCAATGCGCTGAGTGTAACGCTTGCTGATAACGTGCAGCTTTCCCTTCAGGCGTGATTCATACAGCGGCCAGCCATCCGTCATCCATACCACGACCTCAAAGGCCGGCAGCAGGCTCAGAAGACGCTCCAGTGTGGCCAGAGTGCGTTCACCGAAGACGTGCGCCACAACCGTCCTCCGTATCCTGTCATACGCGTAAAACAGCCA
>NZ_MIIV01000233.1:0-30741 GCF_001743015.1 Shigella sp. FC1567 | reverse complement strand
GTTCTGGTGTTATCGGAGAGGCTTTTGGTGTTTTGCCCTGACGCTCATCACGCAGTTGTTTGACCCATCTTGTCATTGTGGAAAGGCCAACATCCATAGCTTTGGCGGCATCTGCCACCGTGTATTTCTGGTCAACAACCAGTTGAGCGGATTCGCGTTTAAACTCTGCGCTAAAATTTCTTTTTTTCATTGGAGCACCTGTGTTGTTCTGAGGTGAGCATATCACCTCTGTTCAGGTGGCCAAATTCAGTGTGCCACTTCAGTATAACGAATTTTACCATGATGCTGCGGATATTTTTCCAGCAACGCTTCATAGGCGAGAAAACGCTCTGGCAAACCTTTGGAATAATCCAGCCGTTCGACAGAAAAGATATTTTGTACGTTTTTCAGTTCCGCTTTAAGTTGCGCCAGTTTTGGCGGCAGTGGCCCGGCAGCCTGTTTGGCTATTTCTTTCGGTTCAATGCCGATCGGGTAGACTTCTGTTCGAAATGCTTTGCCCCAGGCTGTATGGCTTTTTGCGCTACGTGTCGTGACGCGGGTCAGGTTAGAAAGACAATCCAGGAACGCCAGACGATCGTTTTCTGTCTGGAAACCCAGCAAATCATAATCACAAAGCTGTTCAAGCAAGGTGTCATATGTCGGCAGCGCGTTGAAGATTTCCGGTGTCGGGAAAGGAATATGCAGAAAGAAACCAATGCGATTATTCACCCCACGTTTGCGTAATTCATGCGCAAAGGGCAACAGGTGATAATCGTGGATCCAGATAATGTCATCGTCTTGCAACAGCGGCAGTAATTTATCTGCCAGCAACGCATTTACGCGTAGATAGCCGTCCCAGGCAGGACGCTGAAATTGCATCAGATCGAGCCGATAATGAAAAGCGGGCCAGAGAACGGCATTGGAGAATTGGTTGTAGTATTCGTCAAGGTCCTGTTCGCTGAGGTTAAAAGAGGCCCACGTAATGTTACCTTTTTTAGCGGCTGATCCTCATTCCCTGTTTCACCACTCCAGCCAAACCACAGTCCGCCTGTGGCTTTCAGTGCCCCCAGTATGCCAACGGCAAGGCCACCGGCACTGGCGGCGTGCTCGTCTGGTGGTGCAATCCGGTTAGATACTACGACTAAACGACTCATAGTCATCACTCCTGTTATTTTCTCTTTTTTGTTGTAATGCGGTGGTTATCATTTCAAGCCTGCTCCAGACATCCGGCACACCCGCCAGTCGCCATGATGCCTGAGTTGCACCTGTGCCAATTTTTACTGACATTCCGCCCAGTCGGTTAACGACTGCGAAGCCAGATTCATCGGTTAAATCATCGCCCAGAAATACGGGCGTTCGCCCGATAAAGGGAGCTTCCTGCATAAAAGCTGCAATTGCCTCACCTTTACTGGTACCTCTCGGTTTGATCTCGACAACACACTTTCCCTGCTGTAACGCCATTTGTGGCCAGATCTGAGTAATACGTTACGCTAATGTCATTAATGCGTCTTCATGCTGCGGAGCCTGACGATAATGCAGCGCAAAAGCCATCCCTTTCGCCTCCAGCTCCGCGCCGGGATACTGAGCGATAACTGTATGCAGTTGCACGCTAATATCACGCGCAATCGCATCCGGCAGATGAACGATATGCGTTTTACCATTGATGTCACGGCGCTCCGCCCCATGCACGCCCGCTAACGGGAAGCGATAAGGTTTTGCCAGTGCGTCAAGCTCCACCATTGAGCGCCCTGATATCAATGCCAATGCACCATCACTTGCGGTTGCCAGTAGCTGTAGTCCTTGCAGAATATTGTCAGGCACGACGACCTGATCGGGATGCGGTTTGATTTCCGCCAGCGTTCCATCGAGATCAAAAAACCAGGCATATTTCGCGGATAGTTCAGGGGTTTCGGTTAACGGTTCTGTCACCCGGTTCTCCTACTTCTCTTTTCTTATTGTTTTGCGCAGAACGCGCTTTACAGACATGTAAGTATAGACAGTGTGACGGGGGTCGCCATTTGCAACGAAGAACAGCCAACCGTTATGGCGGTTGGCTGTGGTGGGAAAAAACGCTAAATTGTTGCAGAAAAAAGCATCAGACAGTGCGTTTCGCTTTTTGCTTGTAACGGTCGAAGATCACCGCTGCCAGCAGGATTAAGCCGCGAACCACGTACTGCGCGAAAGGAGAAATATTAAGCAGGTTCATGGCGTTTTCCACGGTGCCTAAAATTAAGATACCCGCCACCACATATGAGATTTTTCCGATGCCTCCTTTCAGAGAAACGCCACCTAAAACGCAGGCGGAGATAACAATCAGCTCGTAACCAATCGACGTCATTGGCTGCCCACTGGTCATACGTGAAGCCAGAATAATTCCGGCTATCGCAGATACCAGGCCAGAGAGAACAAAGATAATAATTTTGGTGCGAACAACCGGTACACCCGCCAGACGCGCAGCCTCTTCGTTCCCGCCAATCGCCAGGGTGTTACGACCAAAGGTGGTTTTATTCAGCAACAAACCAAAGATAATCAGACACGCGACGGTGAGCCAGATTGGCGCAGGCAGACCGAACCAGTTAGCGTAACCAAGGGCAAAGAAGCTTTCATCTTCGATACCGACCGCTTTACCGTCTGAAATGATGTACGCCAGACCTCGAACAATCTGCATCGTTGCCAGTGTTGTGATCAGAGCATTTATTTTCAGTTTGGCGATAACAAAGCCATTGACCAGGCCACAGAGAATGCCAAGCAGCAACCCCGCTGCCACGCCAATCCACAGGCTTTCAGTCAGGTTGATAACCACCGCCGTGGTGACACCCGCACAGGCAATTACGGAGGCGACAGAAAGGTCAAAGTCACCGGAAGCAAGGCAGAACAACATGCCACACGCCACCATCCCCGACATGGAAATTGCCAGGCCCAACCCTTTCATATTAATGAAGGTGGCAAAATTTGGGACAAAAATGGCACAGGCGATAAAGAGCACCGCAAACACCACCAGCATGCCGTACTGATCCCAGATACGCCCGAAGCTGAATGACGACTTAGGTGCGCCAGAACCCGATGTAGAAACAGAAGACATCATACTCTCCTTACTCAGGCAACTGCCTGGCTGACTTTAGGCATCGCAAGGCTCAGTGCCTGACGCTCATCTGCCTGCTCGTGTAACAATTCACCGGCGATTTCACCTTCCCGCATCACCACAATCCGGTCGGCAACGCCGAGGACTTCAGGTAAGTCGCTGGAGGCAAACAGCACCGCCACACCCTGCGCCGCCAGCGCATAAATTACGTTATATATTTCGTGCTTAGCACCAACATCAATGCCGCGCGTAGGTTCATCCAGCAAAATGACCTTCATCTCTTCCGATAACCAGCGGCCCAGAATGGCTTTTTGCTGATTTCCGCCTGAGAGATTCATGATCAGTTGCTCAGCGCCCGGCGTTTTGATGTTGAGCGAACGAATGTGCTGATCGGCATTGTTTTCTTCCCAACCGTTGTTGATTACACAACCGCCGAGCACATGTTTGCGTCTGGCACTGATGTTGATATTGTCGCGAACGGAGTGCACGGGAATAATGCCTTCCGCTTTGCGATCTTCCGGGCAGAGCATCATGCCTGCGGCAATGGCGTGGCTCGGTTTACGAATATCGATCGGCTGTTGGTCGATATAAACCTGACCGGCGGTGATTTGCGTCCCGCCAAACAAGCCTTTCATTAATTCGCTACGCCCCGCCCCTACCAGACCAAACAGCCCAACAATTTCACCACTGCGAACCGCCAGACTTATTGGCGTACGCACGCCTGGTGCTTTCACAGCATCAAGACGCAGGCGCTCCTCGCCATAACTACGAGGTTGCCAGCCGTAGATATCGCCAATGTCGCGCCCGACCATCGCCTGCACCAGCGCGTCGTGGTCAACCTGCTGCATATCGGTAAAGGTTTTGACATAACGTCCATCTTTAAAGACAGTGATGGCATCGCTGAGGGCAAATATTTCTTCCATACGGTGAGAAACGTATAAGATCACCCGCCCCTCTTTTCGCAGTTCACGAATAACGCGGAAAAGATTGTCGATTTCGCGGGCAGAAAGGGAGCTGGTTGGCTCATCAAAGGCGATAATTTTAGCGTTACGCGCCAGCGCCTTGGCGATTTCAACCATCTGCCACTGACCAATGGAGAGATATTTCAGCGGCGTGTCCGGGTCAATATCCATACCAAGATGTTTAAGTTGTAAACCCGCCTCATAATTCAGCAATGAGCGATTCACAATGCCGCCTTTATGCGGCAGCTGGCCGAGATAGATGTTTTCCGCGACGGTCATTTCCGGCACGAGATGCAGTTCCTGGTAAATAATCGCCACACCCGCGTTAAGTGCTGCGGTCGTGTCGGAAAAGGACATTTCCTGCCCATTAATCACTACAGAACCCGTGGTTGGCGCATAGTTGCCGCTGAGGATTTTTAAGAGAGTTGATTTTCCTGCGCCATTTTCACCCATCAACGCATGAACCTGACCGGCATAGCAGTCAAAACTAATATCCGTCAGCGCCTTAACGCCGGGAAACGTTTTACCGATGCCGCGAAATGAGAGATACGGGGTAGACTGTTGCATAACGTCTCCGTGAATCACTGGTCGTTCACACCCCCTCTGCATCATGCAGAGGGGAATTTTTCCGGCAAATTACTTACCGCCTAAACCTTTTTTCTCCAGTTCTTCTTTAAAGTTGTCACGCGTGATCAGCACCACGTCGGTAACTTCGGTAAATTTTGGCGGTTCAACGTCTTTTGCTACCCAGTTGTAAAGCATTTCGCTGGATTTATAGCCATGTACGTCCGGGCTTGGCAGCAGGGAACCGTAGAAGCCGGTTGCCTGTACTTTAGACAGTTCGCTCACCGCATCCACACCGTTAATGCCAATGCCGATAATATCGGCAGCTTTAAAGCCCTGACCTTCCGTCGCGCGTACGCCGCCCAGCACGGTGCTGTCGTTCATACCGACGATCAGCCAATGTTTAACTTCAGGATGTTGAACCAGCATTGAGTTGGCAGCGTCAAATGCCCCCGGGATGTCGTTAGATTTGGTAGGTACCTGATAAATTTGTTTTTCCGGGAATCCGGCCGCTTTCAGCGCATCCATAGATCCCGTAGTACGGCGGCGGGCAGTATCCAGTTCGTTGGCGGTAATCACCATCACCGCGCTTTCTTTGACATCCCAGCCACGTTTCTGCATCTCTTTATACAGTTCCTGACCCTGACGTTCGCCAATTTTAGTCGCGCCATCATCACCAGCGGAACGGTATCCATTGGCTTACCTTTGGCGTTAACAAACTGATCATCCACGGCAATGACTTTCATATCGTAGCCACGCGCTTTCGCGACGATGGCAGAGCCGAGTTTGGGGTCCGGAGTACAAATAACGAAACCTTTTGCGCCACTGGCAGCCAGGCTGTCGATCGCGTTCAATGTTTTTTCGCCATCCGGCACGGCAATCTTAATAACCTCAAACCCTAAATCCTTCCCGGCTTTATCGGCAAACTTCCATTCGGTCTGGAACCACGGCTCTTCCGGTTGCTTCACCAGAAAACCGAGCTTCAGGTTCTCCGCCATAGCGGATTGTGACATAACGGCTGCCAGACCAATGGCTGCCAGGGCTTTAGTAAATTTGTGCATGGTTCTCTCCAGCTTTAGTGTCGTTTTGTGTAGGGCAAAAACGAATGACATTCGTTAAATTAATCGGAAAACAAAGCATTACCTTTTAACTAAAAGATAAGTGACCGTGTTGACATAGTTTTAGCGAGAAATTAATTCTCCATAGGAGAGCAATATCACATCGCAGAATTACAGTGAGAACGTGCATAAATTTAGCGGGAAAAGACATAAGGGAAAGCCAATTTGTCAGACAAATTGTCGAATGCACAGCAGATTAATCCATAAGATTAGCTTGGAAATCCTTGTTGTCTTTGGTACCCATGCGGGATGTCTTCTTTTTAACCAGTCAATAGGCCGCATTACCTGGCGTTGAGTTTTTGAAATGGTGTAATAACCGCAACTCAAAGATGTGGAAAATGCACGTCATTCATTTCGCCATTAATTATCACTGTGCTCATTAATTAACAGAACACGTATAATGAGAGCCATCTCGCAAAAATGAAAAAACGTTTTATAAAATCATCATTTCATCAATGAAATGTAAAAATATATAAACTTGATGATTTAAGCATTTTTTTATACCCGTTCAGACGTTATTCTTATTTCAGATCATCGTCAGAATTGACTCCACGATCACATTTCGGACCGGCAGAAAGGAATTATTCTGCAAACAGTAATTATGGTGTTTTGATTTATCTTGCACCTCTCCACTTCTGGATATAAGGATATTAGGTATGGCAACCGCTGGAATGCTTCTCAAACTCAACTCTCAAATGAACCGCGAGTTTTACGCATCCAATCTCTACCTTCACCTGAGTAACTGGTGTTCTGAACAGAGTCTGAACGGCACCGCCACTTTCCTTCGCGCCCAGGCACAGAGTAATGTGACCCAAATGATGCGCATGTTTAACTTTATGAAGAGTGTCGGCGCTACCCCCATCGTTAAAGCCATTGATGTTCCCGGTGAAAAACTGAACTCTCTGGAAGAACTGTTCCAAAAAACGATGGAAGAATACGAGCAACGTTCTAGTACGTTGGCACAGTTAGCCGATGAAGCGAAAGAACTGAATGATGATTCAACCGTCAATTTCCTGCGCGATCTGGAAAAAGAACAGCAGCATGATGGTCTGTTGCTGCAAACCATTCTTGATGAAGTGCGCAGTGCGAAACTTGCTGGTATGTGCCCAGTGCAGACCGACCAACATGTTCTGAATGTCGTGTCGCATCAGCTGCATTGATCATACATCGGCGCTAATGCATTGCGCCGATGAAGTTTTTGAGAAACCGCTGCCTCATCTTTTTGAAGCAGCGGTTTTTTAATGGGATTCGCCTTGTGGGGTAAACTTGAGTTCAATCAGCGCGATGGCTTTTTGGATTGCCCGCATGGTGACCGGGTCTGCGGCGGCGGGATGGTTACTAAAGTCGATATTCTTCAGCTGACTGGACATTTTTTCACGAACTTCAACGGGCGCGATTACATCGAGAACATCCAGAATTTGTTTGATAACCAACTGGCAAGCAACCACATCAGAAACCAGTTCCTGATCGGCATTCAGCGGCTGGGACATCGTAAACTCCTGATAGCATTTTGAAAGCCGTTATAGTAGCGGCTTCACATCTTCAGCGATAGTCACATCCACCGTCATCAGGACACAAAAAAACCTGCCGGAGCAGGTTTTTTGTTATCGGAACATATTGCCTGGCGGTACGTCTTTGAACGTCTTGCAATAGTTATTGAACATACTTTTCAGGATTTTGCGCAGTTTCATCGCGGCACTCCGACCATTTGTTATACATGTGTTATTTTCTTTGTGCTTATAATATGACAACCATCACAAAAATCAATCTTTATGTGATGCAAATCACACAAATACCCCCTTAATGTTATAAAAATGATAATCAAAAAACAGCCCCCCATTTCTGACACCTACAGATGGCAAGAAATAGCGCCTGCCAGGCGTCTTTTCCGGTCATTGTCGCAGCGCTGTAACGCGTAAAATAGTGCTTTCTTTTACTCTTCTGGCTGGACCATGAGACTTCTGATTCTGACTCTTTCATTAATAACGCTGGCGGGGTGTACGGTTACTCGCCAGGCCCATGTGAGCGAAGTTGACGCGGCAACAGGTATTGTACGGTTGGTTTATGACCAGGCTTTTTTGCAGCATGCCCATACCGATCGTTATGTCAGTCGCGGGATCGCCGATCGCGCATGCCAGCAGGAAGGCTATACCCACGCGATCCCCTTTGGTCAGCCAGTAGGCAACTGTAGCCTTTTTGCGGGTTCCTTATGTTTGAATACGGAATTCACTTTGTCATATCAGTGCCATCATTCCGCCTTCCCTGTCTTTCTCTAAATATTTTAATCAGCGAGGGGATCTTCGCTGATTAAAAAAATAGCGGTAATGCGTTTTATTCCCATTCGTATTTTTAATAATTGAAGTTTATATTTTACCTTTTGCAAATAATAAAATAACAAATTATAGTGACGCCACAGCAACAAATATAACCTTTGTGGAGCACTATCATGCTGAAACCAGAAATGATTGAAAAACTTAATGAGCAGATGAACCTGGAACTGTACTCTTCACTGCTTTATCAGCAAATGAGCGCCTGGTGCAGCTATCATACCTTCGAAGGTGCTGCCGCGTTCCTGCGCCGTCACGCCCAAGAAGAGATGACGCATATGCAGCATCTGTTTGATTACCTGACTGATACCGGCAATTTACCGCGTATTAATACCGTTGAATCTCCGTTTGCTGAATATTCCTCACTTGATGAATTATTCCAGGAAACCTATAAACACGAACAATTAATCACCCAGAAAATTAACGAACTGGCTCATGCTGCAATGACCAATCAGGACTACCCAACATTTAATTTCCTGCAATGGTATGTTTCTGAGCAGCATGAAGAAGAGAAACTGTTCAAATCGATTATTGATAAATTAAGCCTGGCAGGCAAAAGCGGCGAAGGTCTGTATTTTATCGACAAAGAACTCTCTACCCTCGACACACAAAACTAATACTCTCCGGCGGCAGGTTTACTGCCGCGTTTCAAATCAGTGACGGCAAATCTTACTCTGATCGGTCGAAAAACCGTCTTTCGAAGGTATAAATTTGCCTTTTGCTGCCAGAAACGCTACCAGCTCTCCCGCTGTCATCCCTTCTGCCGAGCAGGTGTGAAAACGTGCCTGTTCACCAAAACGCGCTTTAATTGCTGCTTCCAGACTGGCATGCGTATATTGCTCGCCTGATTCAATCATCATATTTAACACTTCATGACCGTGAATAGAGTCCATCGTTCCTCCTCAAAAAAAGCCTAGCGTAGCGATTGCCGCTTATGAAGACTTTGCGCCAGAGCAGAACTGAATGCTTTTTATTGTACATTTATATTTACACCACATGTAACGTCGGTTTGACGAAGCAGCCGTTATGCCTTAACCTGCGCCGCAGATATCACTCATAAAGATCGTCAGGACAGAAGAAAGCGTGAAAAACAGAACTCTGGGAAGTGTTTTTATCGTGGCGGGAACCACAATTGGCGCAGGCATGCTGGCAATGCCGCTGGCTGCGGCAGGTGTTGGTTTTAGCGTCACGTTAATCTTGTTGATTGGGCTTTGGGCGTTGATGTGCTACACGGCGCTATTACTGCTGGAGGTGTACCAGCATGTTCCGGCAGATACCGGTCTGGGCACGCTGGCAAAACGCTATCTGGGACGCTACGGTCAATGGCTGACGGGCTTCAGTATGATGTTCTTAATGTATGCTCTGACTGCGGCATACATCAGCGGTGCCGGTGAATTGTTGGCCTCCAGCATCAGCGACTGGACAGGTATTTCAATGTCGGCAACCGCTGGCGTGCTGTTGTTCACTTTTGTTGCCGGTGGCGTGGTTTGTGTTGGAACATCGCTGGTCGATTTATTTAACCGTTTTCTGTTCAGCGCCAAAATTATTTTTCTGGTGGTGATGCTGGTATTGCTGCTACCGCATATTCACAAAGTGAATCTTTTAACCCTGCCGTTGCAACAGGGGCTGGCTCTGTCAGCAATCCCGGTGATTTTTACCTCATTTGGTTTTCACGGTAGCGTGCAGAGTATTGTCAGCTATATGGATGGCAACGTTCGTAAGCTACGCAGGGTGTTTATAACCGGTAGTGCGATCCCCCTGGTGGCATATATTTTCTGGCAGGTGGCAACGCTTGGCAGCATTGATTCAACAACCTTTATGGGATTGCTGGCTAATCATGCTGGATTAAACGGGCTGTTACAGGCGTTACGCGAAATGGTGGCCTCTCCGCATGTTGAGCTGGCAGTGCATTTATTTGCTGATTTAGCCCTCGCCACGTCATTTCTCGGCGTTGCGTTAGGCTTATTTGATTATCTGGCTGATTTATTTCAGCGTTCAAATACCGTTGGTGGACGGTTGCAAACTGGTGCAATTACCTTTCTGCCGCCGTTGGCGTTTGCACTGTTTTATCCACGAGGATTTGTGATGGCGCTGGGTTACGCCGGTGTGGCGCTGGCGGTACTGGCATTGATTATCCCTTCGCTGTTGACCTGGCAAAGCAGAAAGCACAATCCTCAGGCGGGTTACCGGGTCAAAGGTGGTCGTCCGGCGCTGGTGGTGGTGTTTCTCTGTGGTATTGCTGTGATTGGCGTGCAATTTTTGATTGCGGCAGGGTTGTTACCAGAAGTGAGGTGATCAGATAGCCTCAAATTCCTTATTGGGTGCCAGAATTAACGCTGACACCCAATTTGGCCTCTTAATGCAGGCAGCACTGCTTAAATTTCTTACCACTACCGCACGGGCAAGGATCGTTACGCCCCGGTTTCTCTTCTGCTTTGATCGGTTGCTGAACAGCTTTTTCCTGCGGATGCGCCATCCAGTACGCATGTAGATCAAGCGCCGCCAGTCGAATGGCATCTACGCTCTCTTCAAACGCTTCTGGCGACATCTTTTCTACCCGCTCGAAGTTTTCCTCAGTACCGTGCAGCGCAATCGCCTCCAGCGCTGGTTTTAACGAATCGGGCAACGTTGACCAGTCAGAAAGTGCCACGCCCCGCATATAGCCAAAGCACCACTCCTCAACAATCGTCAGCTCGCTGCCATCAACTTCTCGCAAGCCGAATAACGGCTCAAACTGCTCCGGGAATTCGTTCAGACGCTCTGCGGTATCGGCCATATGTTGAAAAGCCAGGTTCATAAAGCGCGTCATCTCTTTCTCTGACGCCCAGCGCGGCACATAGTCAGCCCCACCCCACACGGCAACCAGCCACTGTTCCGGTTCAATCTCTTGCGGAGAACTCAACACCGCCGTCAATAAATCGTCCAGCTCCGCCACATCAAGGATGGCGTGGTTAGTGTTGTATTTGGTCAGAATATCGTCCAGCCATTCCAACTCACTTTCGTTTAACGGTCCCGTTTTCATACGCTTTTCCTTGTGGATCTCAACTCGCCAGCACCTATCTTACATGCCGGTCCGTATCAGAGATACTTTTTGAGTGGCTTTGCCGGTGATTAAAAATTAAGGAGGGTGTAACGACAAGTTGCAGGCACAAAAAAACCACCCGAAGGTGGTTTCACGACACTGCTTATTGCTTTGATTTTATTCTTATCTTTCCCATGGTACCCGGAGCGGGACTTGAACCCGCACAGCGCGAACGCCGAGGGATTTTAAATCCCTTGTGTCTACCGATTCCACCATCCGGGCTCGGGAAGAAAGTGGAGGCGCGTTCCGGAGTCGAACCGGACTAGACGGATTTGCAATCCGCTACATAACCGCTTTGTTAACGCGCCAAATTCTTCAGGCCTTTCAGCCAGACATCCGCTTGACGCCGATGTCTTTTAAACTGGAGCGGGAAACGAGACTCGAACTCGCGACCCCGACCTTGGCAAGGTCGGGCTCTACCAACTGAGCTATTCCCGCATTCATTAAGCAATCAGTTAATCACTTGATTTTATTATCGTCTGGCAATCAGTGCCGCCGTTCGATGCGTTGCATTCTACTTACCTGGCGCGATGAGTCAACGATATTTTTCACCACTTTTGATCGTTTGCTGAAAATTACGCCGAAACGATCACTGATCAAGCAAATCTGCACGCGCAGCGCTCAAATATTGCAACATTGACCACAGAGTCAGCACCGCAGCCACAAAGAAAAGTGCAATACCGGCGTACTCAACCCAAATGTTCGGACGCCACAGCAGCCAGGCCAACGCCACCATCTGGGCAGTGGTTTTCACTTTCCCAATCCAGGAGACAGCCACGCTACTGCGTTTACCCAACTCCGCCATCCATTCGCGTAGCGCAGAAATAATAATTTCACGGGCGATCATCGTTGCCGCCGGTAGGGTCACCCACCAGCTGTGATAATGCTCGGTTACCAGCACCATGGCGATAGCCACGAGAACTTTATCTGCTACAGGGTCAAGGAAAGCACCAAACCGGGTACTCTGGTTCCAGCGGCGTGCCAGAAAACCATCGAACCAGTCAGTCACCGCCGCGACGCAGAAAATGAGCGCGGCGGCAAACGGCGACCAGGTGACAGGCAGATAAAAGAGCAATACAAAGAATGGGATAAGGATGACACGGAACAGTGTAAGCAACGTAGGGATATTAAATTGCATAATGACGGGTAACTATCTGTTGTCAGTAAGATTACCCCTATGTTGCTACAGAGACATCAATGTTTCAACGACCAGAAGATCTTTTCTGCCAGACCTTGCGAAATACCCGGCACTTTTGCAATTTCCTCGACGCTGGCGTTACGTAAACCTTGCAAACCGCCCATATATTTCAACAACATTTGCCGACGTTTTGGCCCGACGCCTTCAATGGTTTCCAGGGAACTGGTATTTTTGACCTTCGCCCGTTTTTTACGGTGCCCGCCAATCGCGTGATCATGTGATTCATCGCGAATATGCTGGATAACATGCAGCGCGGGTGAATCTGGCGGCAAACTAAATCCCTCATCTTCCGGCTCAAAGAACAGCGTTTCCAGTCCAGCCTTACGATCTGCTCCTTTGGCAACGCCAAGTAGCAGCGGATGATTTTTATCCCATGAGACATCCAGTTCGGCGAAGACATTTTTCGCCTGCGCAAGCTGGCCTTTGCCGCCGTCGATAAGGATCACATCCGGGATCTTACTGTCGTCAATGGCTTTACCATAACGCCGACGCAGCACCTGATTCATCGCCGCATAATCATCGCCCGGCGTGATGCCTGTAATGTTATAGCGCCGATACTCCGCACGCAGCGGGCCGTTAGCATCAAACACCACACAGGAAGCGACGGTTTGTTCGCCCATGGTATGGCTGATGTCAAAGCACTCCATCCGCTTCACTTCCGGCAATTTCAACACGCTGGCAAGCGCGGTCAGTCGCTGGTGAACGGTAGATTGCTGCGAAAGTTTGCTGGTTAAGGCCGTCGCCGCATTGGTGCGCGCGAGTTTCAGATAACGCGCCCTATCGCCGCGAGGTTTGGTTTGAACATTAATCTTGCGTCCCGCCAGTTCTGAAAGGGAATCGGCGAGCAGCGTTTTATCGCTAAGATTAAAATCGAGCAGGATCTCACCCGGTAAGGTGCGCATCTGGCTGCCTTGTAAATAGAACTGACCTACGAAGGTTTCTACCACCTCGCTCAGTTCCGTACCGCCAGGCACTTTCGGGAAATAGCTGCGGCTGCCGAGCACTTTGCCCTGACGAATGAACAATACGTGGACACAAGCCATGCCCGCATCGAACGCCACACCAATAACGTCAAGGTCGTCGCCGGTATTGGAAACAAACTGTTTTTCGGTGACGCGTCGCACCGCCTGAATTTGGTCGCGAATACGTGCCGCTTCTTCAAACTCCAGATTCTGACTGGCAGTTTCCATACGGCTAATGAGTTGCGTAAGCACCTGATCATCTTTGCCAGACAAAAACAGGCGCACATACTCGACCTGCTGAGCGTATTCTTCTTCACTCACCAGTCCTTCAACGCACGGTCCCAGACAGCGCCCTATCTGATATTGCAGACACGGACGCGAGCGATTGCGATAAACACTATTTTCGCACTGGCGAATGGGGAAAATCTTTTGCAGTAGCGCCAGAGTTTCACGTACGGCATAGCCATTCGGGAACGGGCCGAAATATTCACCTTTGGCATGCTTCGCACCACGATGCATCGCCAGACGCGGGTGGGTATCGCCACTCAGGAAGATAAAAGGATAAGATTTATCATCGCGTAGCAAAACGTTGTAACGCGGCTGATAGAGTTTGATGTAGTTGTGTTCCAGCAACAGCGCTTCGGTTTCTGTATGAGTAACCGTTACATCAATTTGCTGAATCTGGGCGACCAGCGCTTCGGTTTTGCGCGAAGCGAGGTTGCTACGGAAATAGCTGGAAAGCCGTTTTTTCAGGTCTTTCGCTTTGCCGACATAGATAACCGTACCACCAGCATCGTACATGCGATAAACGCCTGGCTGGCTGGTTACGGTTTTTAAAAACGCTTTTGCGTCAAACTGATCACTCACTGACTTGATAATGTCTCCGCATTACACAGACCATGGCGAATTGCCAGGTGAGTCAGCTCAACATCGCCATGAATGTTTAGTTTACTGAACATACGATAGCGGTAGCTGTTCACCGTTTTCGGACTGAGATTGAGCTGTTCTGAGATCTCATTGACCTTCTGGCCCTTGGTGATCATCAGCATAATCTGCAATTCACGTTCAGACAAACTGGCAAATGGGCTTTCTGTTTTTTCTGGTTCGATCTGGCTTAACGCCATTTGTTGAGCGATGTCAGAAGCAATGTAACGCTGCCCTGAATAGACAGAACGAATCGCACTCACGACTTCCTGCGGAGCCGCGCCTTTGCTGAGGTAGCCCGCAGCACCGGCCTGCATGACTTTCGCTGGTAAAGGGTTTTCTGTATGAACGGTAAGCATGATGATTTTGACATCAGCTGTGGAACGCGCGATTTTACGCGTCGCCTCAAGACCGCCAATGCCCGGCATACTCATGTCCATTAGCACCACGTCAACGGCATTTGTCCGGCACCACTTAACGGCGTCTTCACCGCACGATGCCTCACCGACGACTTTTATACCCTTTATATCTTCCAGAATGCGTCGTATCCCTGCGCGCACCAGTTCGTGGTCATCAACAAGTAGAACGTTGATCAAAGAAATATCTCCAGAAATAGGGATAACGCTACTGATAGTTAGTCATTCGTATATTAGCGGTTTTTATTGCAACTTTGAAACGTTAAAAATGGTGGGTATTCGATTTTTCTCTCGTTTTTGTCAATTCGATTGTCCACAGTTATGGTCACGCCCGTCACCAACGGCTTACCGGATCGTTTCACAGTAAGCCCTACGATGAAATGTGACAAAAATTGACTTTATTCAGCAAAAATGAAAATCAGCCCGCTGAATATGTAACATTAATTAACCCGAACAATACGGGCAAAAACATTCATGATAAAAATATTTATTGGTCATTATATTAACGTATTTTATAGCACTGCCGATATCACGCTCAAAAAACAACCACTGCTATTTTTAGCAAAGCTTATGGTATACTCCGCCGCCTTAACATTTTTCACCGCAAATTTTCATTGCAACATGACGAGGAAAATAAATGAGTACGCCTGATTTTTCTACTGCCGAGAATAATCAAGAACTGGCAAATGAAGTCTCCTGCCTGAAAGCGATGCTGACGCTGATGCTGCAGGCGATGGGACAAGCTGACGCGGGCCGCGTGATGTTAAAGATGGAAAAACAGCTTGCGCTGATCGAAGACGAAACCCAGGCTGCAGTATTTTCCAAAACGGTTAAGCAAATTAAACAAGCCTACCGTCAGTAATATAAAACCGGCTGAGAGCGTGCCTTTCAGCCGGTTTTTGCATCTGGCACGCAGAAAGAAAAGCGATCAAATTAAGCCAGTAGCGGCCGCGTAACAGGCCACCTGGGTCTTATTTGGTGCATTGATTTTTTTCTGCATGTTTTTCTGATGGAAATTGACCGTATTCTCAGAGATTGACAAAATCATCGCTATCTCTGCTGATGTCTTCCCTTCCGCCGTCCATTTCAGAATTTCTTTTTCGCGCTTGCTGAAATTCATCTCTGGCGTCATCACTATTTCATCATTTAAACGCATCAGAGCCATCAGACTTTCGCGCACCAGTAACTGCATTTTTAATTGCAGTTCATCACTAAGAATGGGTATTTCGCGTGTGCTGCAACGGGAAAAGGACAAAAAGCCCAGCGCCCGATTTGGCAGCATTAAATACTGAGTGACACCGCGGCGTAAACCATGTGCGTGCGCGGCTTCCCATAATGGCTGTGCTTCGCTGAATAAGTCATCATTCCACATTAAATGGCCCTGACTAAAGTTTTCAGGGTTCAGCACAGGATCAATTGCGAGAAAATTAGCACAGGATCAATTGCGAGAAAATTTTTTGCCTGATAATAACTAACCCACGACTCAGGGTAATTGGTGTAGAAAGCCACTTTAGGTCGCGTGAATGGTACCGGGTGGCGAACACATAACGAATAGTAATCGTACTCCAGCTGCTGAGCCTGAAGCTCTATTTCATGGTAGACCTCTTCTGCGGCCTCCATCCTCTGAAAACGCAACAGCATCGTGCGACGCCAACTGAAAAAATCCGTATCCTGCATAGTAAACCGCAACGCCCCTGAGAGTGAGTATCATTTATAATGATAATTCAAACTATCACATAAATAAGATTTATATATAATTTATATTATTCAGGCAATGAATTACTTTTGCAAGCCATCGCATTCTCTTATGTTATTAATGAGTTATGCTGATTTGTTAAGCAGTTTTATCACGCTTGAAATGGCGTCCCGCCCCGACAGGTGAATCGTCGGGGCTGATTTTTTCTTATTATTGCAGCAGAAACTTCTCGAGGAACTGTCGGGTGCGAGGCTGCTGGGGATCGGCAAATAACGCTTTTGCTGCCCCCTGCTCGACTATCCGCCCCAGGTCCATAAAAATCGCCCGGTCCGCAACATCCCGGGCAAAGCTCATTTCGTGCGTCACAATCACCATCGTGCGCTTTTCCTGCGCCAGCTGGCGGATTGTGTTCAGGACTTCGCCCACCAGCTCTGGATCCAGCGCTGACGTTGGCTCGTCAAACAAAATCACCTCAGGACGCATTGCCAGCGCACGCGCAATCGCTACACGCTGCTGTTGACCGCCAGACAAACGACGTGGATAGCTGGTTTCTTTACCGGCCAGCCCAACTTTCGCCAGCAGCTCGCGAGCGCGCGCCGTGGCCTCTTCTTTCGGTTCGCCTTTGACGATCACCGGCCCTTCAATAATGTTTTCCAGCACCGTACGATGCGGAAACAAATTAAAGTTCTGGAAGACAAACCCGACGTGCTGACGCAACTGGCGAATCAGCGATTTTTGCTGACTTAATGAACGTGCAGTATCAATAGTGATATCGCCAACGGTGATCGTTCCCGCTTCCGGTTGTTCCAGCAGATTTATGCTGCGTAGCAACGTGGTTTTGCCGGAACCACTCGGACCGATAATTGCCACCACTTCGCCAGGCTTTACCTCGAGGTCGATACCGTGCAGCACCGTCTGACCTTGGAATTTTTTCACCAGGTTCTTAACTTCAATGGCACTCATTTGGGTTCTCTCTCCTGGCGATTAAGTTGATTCTCAAAATGGTTCTGCAACGTCGATAACACAGTCGCCATGATCCAGTAGATGAGCGAAGCCGCCAGGTACATGGTGAACACCTCCAGCGTGCGCGAGGTAATCAACTGCGCCTGACGGAACAGCTCCGGCACCTGGATTGTCGCGGCCAGCGACGTATCTTTTACCAGACTGATAAAGCTGTTCGACAGCGGCGGCAACGCCACCCGCGCCGCCTGTGGCAAAATCGCGCGACGCATGGTCTGCCACGGCGTCATACCAATACTGGCAGCGGCTTCCCACTGACCTTTATCAATAGAAGAAATGGCGGCGCGCAGCGTTTCGGCGGCATAGGCGGCAGTGTTCAGCGACAGACCAATCATTGCTGACAGAATGGGATCTAATTCGATACCAAACTGCGGCAGGCCGTAATAGATCATAAACAGTTGTGCGATGAGCGGCGTACCACGAAAAATAGAGATATAAAAACGCGCCAGCCAGCGCACGGGCCAGATTGGCGACAGGCGCATCAGCGCGAGAATAAACCCGAGTAGTAAGCCAAAAAACATGCCGCCGATACTGAGTTGCAGGGTATACCCAGCCCCTTTCAACAGGAACGGCAAGGAATCAATAACCAGTTGTATACTTTCTTGCATGAGCGTTCCCGGAGCTAAACGTGGGGATGATAGGCGAACAGCGCAGGCGCGCCGCCGGTATGAATAAACAGAATCGGCCCTTCATCTTTGAAGCGTTTCTGACTGATACCGTCAATCAGCCCCGCCATCGCTTTTCCGGTATACACAGGATCAAGCAGAATGCCTTCCAGACGCGCCAGCAATTTCACTGCTTCCATGCCTTCGTCGTTCGGCACGCCGTAGCCAGGTGCAAAATAGTCATCCCAGAGTAAAATTTCCGCTGATGCGGTCAGCTCCAGTTCTTTCGCAATCGCCTGTTGTAGGTTAACCACTTTCGGCAATTGATCGGCAACGGAACGCGACACGGTCACGCCAATCAGTTCGCTTTCAGGCATCAGGTGTTCCAGCCCAACAGCCAATCCGGCGTGAGTTCCGGCACTGCCCGATGCGACCACCACCGACGAAATATTAACCGCCCCTTCACACTGTTGCGCGATTTCCAGCGCACTCTCCACATAACCCAGCGCGCCCAGAGCATTAGAACCGCCAACCGGAATGACATACGGGCGAAAGCCTTGTGCTTCGACTCGCGTCGCCAGCTCTTCCAGTTGGGCATTGGGATCGGTCAGTGCGTCGCACATTTCAATCTGGGTATTGAACAGATTCAGCAACAAACGATTGCCGTTGGTTAAATAGTTTTCTGCGGTTGTGCCAATAGGATTTTCCAGCAGCGCCACGCAGTGCAGGCCGAGTTTCGCCGCAACTGCGGCAGTCTGCCGCACATGGTTAGACTGGATCGCGCCGGCAGTAATCAGCGTATCGGCACCTTCGCGCAGGGCATCTGCCGCGAGAAATTCCAGCTTACGTAATTTATTGCCGCCCATTGCCATGGGTGTGACGTCATCCCGTTTGATGAAAATTTCCCGTCCAAGATAATCAGAAAAGCGCGGCAGATATTCGAGCGGCGTTGGCGCGCCGATAAACTCCAGCCGTGGAAAACGGGTTAAATTATGCAGTGGCATAATAGCCTCCGATGTGTGTTGTTGTGATTTTCTTATTATGCACGCTGAAAACGCGTAAATAAAAAAGGCGCTAGTGAAAGCGCCCTTTTTTGTCATTATGCTGATTATTTGGTCACATCAGCACCAAACCATTTTTCGGAAAGGGCTTGCAGAGTGCCATCTTTTTGCATTTCCGCAATTGCATCGTTCACTGCTTTCAGCAGGTCTTCATTTCCTTTACGCAGCGCCACGCCAGACTCCTGACGGGAGAATGCTTCACCGGTTACTGCCAGCGTATCGTTGGTTTTCTTCACCAGATCCAGCGCCGCCAGACGGTCAACGAGGATCGCATCGATACGGCCTACGCGCAGATCCTGATATTTGGTCGGGTCATCATCATAGGTACGCACATCGACGCCCTGAACATTCTGCCGCAGCCACTCTTCATAGTTGGTGCCCAGACCGACACCCACTTTTTTGCCTTTCAGATCAGCAGCCGTTTTAATGGTGCCTTCGTTACCTTTTTTCACCAGCGCCTGAATACCAGAAATGGTGTACGGGGTAGAGAAATCGTATTTTTTCTTGCGCTCATCAGAAATGGTGACCTGATTAATCACCACATCAATACGTTTAGAGTCCAGCGACGCTAGCATACCGTCCCATTTGGTCGGTTTTAGTGACGCCTCAACGCCAAGATGTTTTGCCAGCTGTTGGGCAAATTCCACTTCAAAACCGGTTAATTTGCCGTCATCCCCCTGAAAACTGAACGGCGGATAAGTTCCTTCCAGCCCTACCAGTAGCGTACCGCGCTCTTTGACTTTATTAAGCAGACCTTCATCTGCAAAACTTTTAACGCTCATGCCCGCAACCAGCGCCACGGCCATCACACCCATCAATGCCTGACGTCCCAGATGTGCTAATTTCATATTCACCCCGAATGTTGTTATGTCTGTTTGCAGTGTAGAGCCATTGTTTGTAAACACAAAAACAACTCCGCTACATCTTATTCTTATTTAATATATATCAGAAGCAGGCAGGCTGGAGGATTTCTGCACAAGTCCGGTACACGTTTGACGCTGATAGTGTTGATACTTCCGTAATGCGATGCGGTAATTGTTGGTGCTGGTGGTGGGCAGCCACGGGGCGAGGATTTCATCAAGGAAACCGTCCTGCAGCTGATCGAGGGAAATATTTTGCTCATGTAGATGATTCCCCAAACGGCGCAAACGAACGACATATTCACGCACCGTACCTGGGCTCATTTCAGTTTGCTCAAAAAGAAATTGCTTAAAGCCGATAATATCGAAAAAATCACTCTGCGTTTTGCAATGTAAATCACCGCAAAATCGGCACAATGCCGCCCATGACTGTTGTTCCACTTGCCAGCCATTTTCATCAAGCAGCGTGTCCAGGCGGGAAATCTCGATTTTATTCACTATTTTGCCGTCGCGAACTAAGGTAATGCGATCGAGTAATTTACGGCAATGCGCGCAATGGGCCTGGCTGTGTTTAAAGTCTTTAAGATAGCGGCTTAATGGCCGTCTTTTCAGGTGCTGCACCATCATTAAGAACTCCTGGTAGTCAAAGTTAAAGTGCGGCATTTACTGACGTTATAACTTACCCAGTTTAGTGCTTAACCGTTTAATGGCCTGGCTGTGTAACTGACTGACCCGCGATTCCCCGACCTCCAGCACCGCGCCAATCTCTTTGAGATTCAGCTCTTCCTGGTAATAGAGGGTTAATACCAGTTTTTCGCGCTCCGGCAACGTTTCGATAGCTTCCATCACCCGCTGGCGCAGATTACTGTCCAGCAGTTGTTGTAGCGGGTTTTCTCGCTGATGATCATCAGTAACCAGTTCGATGCTATCGCCGTGCTCTTCGCGCCACTCATCGTAGGAGAAAAGCTGGCTGTTATTGGTGTCGAGCAACATTTGGCGATAATCGGCAATATCGATCCCTAAACGTTCCGCTACCTCAGTTTCCGTGGCGTTGCGGCCAAGTTCCTGCTCCAGTTGCCCTATTGCCTGTGCCACTTCACGCGCGTTGCGTCGCACGCTGCGCGGCACCCAGTCACGGCTGCGAAGTTCATCCAGCATAGCGCCACGGATACGCTGCACTGCGTAAGTTGTAAATGCCGTTCCTTGTAGGGCGTCATAGCGTTCGACGGCATTAAGTAACCCAATGCCGCCCGCCTGTAGCAGATCGTCAAGTTCCACGCTCGCGGGCAGTCGAACCTGCAGGCGCAATGCTTCGTGACGCACCAGCGGGACATAACGCTGCCACAGCGAGTGTTTATCCATTACACCTTCAGCGGTATAGAGTGAATTCACGATAAACAGCCCTGCGTTATATGAGTTATCGGCATGATTATCCGTTTCTGCAGGGTTTTTAATCGGACGATTAGTGGGTGAAATGAGGGGTTATTTGGGGGTTACCGGTAAATTCCATGCAGAAAAAACCCCGCCGGTGGCGGGGAAGCACGTTGCTGACAAATTGCGCTTTATGTTGCCGGATGCGGCGTAAACGCCTTATCCGGCCTACAAAAATGTGCAAATTCAATAAATTGCAATTCACCTTGTAGGCCTGATAAGTGCAGCGCATCAGGCAATTTGGCGTTGCCGTCAGTCTCAGTTAATCAGGTTACGACGATTAACCCTGCAGCAGAGACAGAACCTGCTGCGGTACCTGGTTGGCTTTTGCCAGCACGGAGTTACCGGCCTGCTGGATGATCTGCGCTTTCGACATGTTGGACACTTCGGTCGCATAGTCGGCGTCCTGAATACGGGACTGCGCTTCAGACAGGTTGGTAGTGGTGTTGTTCAGGTTGGTGACTGCAGAATCCAGACGGTTCTGAATAGCACCCAGGGATGAACGGAATTTGTCGATGGAGCTGATAGCTTCATCCAGGGCAGCCAGAGGATCTTTGGTTGCAGTGCCTGCACTGGTGGTTTCAGTGGTCAGTTTGCCTGTAGAGTTAACATAAGCCTGTGCCCCAACAGTAGCTGCAAATTTACCAGTTGCACCTGCGCCATTTGAAGCTACAGTTACTGTACCGGTATCCTTATCGACGTTGTAGTTGATAGTGTAAGATGCGGTTGTGGTGAGCTCTTTGTCTGCATCAGTATAGGTGTCATTCGAATTACCAGCACCATTAGTATTCGCACCACCGAAGGACGCCGTTGCAGACTGAATACCTGTATTATACTTAATTGTCGCACCAGTAACTGCTGTGTTAGCCGTTGCAGCACTCTGCACTGTGCTCAGTACAGTATCAGCGCTTACAGTTTTGGTGTAGGTTACGCCAGAAGTTGCCGCTGCACCAAAGTTATAAGTTGTGCCAGACAACTGGATAGAACCAGTTGTCGCTAAGGTACTACCGCTAGCAAACAGATCGGACAATTTCGCTGAAGATGCAATGCCGGCGTTGTTTGTAGATAGGTTACCAGTGGCGTCCAGGTACGCGGCTTTACCACCGATGGTCACATCGCCATTAGCATCTACATCAAACTTCACATCACCAGTACTACGAGTATAAACACCTGATGCAGTAGTGCCAGCCGCTGGTTTCAGAGTATTCGCAAAGTTAACAACATCGCCATCTGCAACTGTTGCTTGAGTGGTGAAGTTCCCTTTAGCCGCATCATAAGTATAGATCGCAGCACTCGAGCCAGTAGTAGTAACTGTATCTCCGGTTTTCAGGCGAGACAGTGCATCGCTAGCGCTGAGTGCTGTATTGTTTGTGGTCACAGCATAAGGACCTGTTCCCGTTGCACCAGCAGCGGTCAGATCGCTGACTGTAGCAGCTTTGTTCGCAATAGTGCCTTTGCCATTCACGTTAAAACCATTCAGCCCCAGCGTATCTGAGTCAATTTTCTTCAGATCAATCGTGATAGTCTGGCCGTCATTCGCACCAACCTGAATTTTCATTGAACCGTCTTTCGCCAGTACGTTCACGCCGTTGAACTGGGTCTGGCCAGATACGCGGTCAATTTCGTCCAGACGGGATTTGATTTCGTCCTGAATGGAGTCCAGATCCGAATCGGAGTTAGTCCCGGTAGAAGCCTGAACCGTCAGTTCAAGAATACGCTGTAAGTTGTTGTTGATTTCGGACAGCGCGCCTTCAGTGGTCTGCGCAACGGAGATACCGTCGTTGGCGTTACGGGCCGCCTGAGTCAGGCCTTTAATATTAGAAGTAAAACGGTTAGCAATCGCCTGACCTGCGGCGTCATCCTTCGCGCTGTTAATACGCAAGCCAGAAGACAGACGCTCGATAGAACTCGACAGCGCAGACTGGTTCTTGTTGATATTATTTTGAGTGATCAGCGAGAGGCTGTTGGTATTAATGACTTGTGCCATGATTCGTTATCCTATATTGCAAGTCGTTGATTACGTATTGGGTTTCCACCCGTCGGCTCAATCGCCGTCAACCCTGTTATCGTCTGTCGTAAAACAACCTTTAGAATTTTTTTCACAAACAGCCATTTTTTGTTAGTCGCCGAAATACTCTTTTCTCTGCCCCTTATTCCCGCTATTAAAAAAAACAATTAAACGTAAACTTTGCGCAATTCAGGCCAATAACCCCGGTATTCGTTTTACGTGTCGAAAGATAAAAGGAAATCGCATGGCAAGTATTTCATCGCTGGGAGTCGGGTCAGGTCTGGATTTAAGTTCAATCCTTGATAGCCTCACCGCCGCGCAAAAAGCGACGCTAACCCCTATTTCAAATCAGCAATCGTCGTTTACCGCTAAACTTAGCGCCTACGGTACGCTGAAAAGCGCGCTGACGACTTTCCAGACCGCCAATACTGCATTGTCTAAAGCCGATCTTTTTTCCGCCACCAGCACTACCAGCAGCACCACCGCGTTCAGTGCCACCACTGCGGGTAACGCCATCGCCGGGAAATACACCATCAGCGTCACCCATCTGGCGCAGGCGCAAACCCTGACCACGCGCACCACCAGAGATGATACGAAAACGGCGATCGCCACCAGCGACAGCAAACTCACCATTCAACAAGGCGGCGACAAAGATCCGATTACCATTGATATCAGCGCGGCTAACTCATCGTTAAGCGGGATCCGTGATGCTATCAACAACGCAAAAGCGGGCGTAAGTGCGAGCATCATTAACGTGGGTAACGGTGAATATCGTCTGTCAGTCACATCAAATGACACCGGCCTTGATAATGCGATGACACTCTCGGTCAGCGGTGATGATGCGCTACAAAGTTTTATGGGCTATGACGCCAGTGCCAGCAGCAACGGTATGGAGGTCTCGGTCGCCGCCAAGAATGCGCAGCTGACGGTCAACAACGTCGCCATTGAGAACAGCAGCAACACCATCAGCGACGCGCTGGAAAACATCACCCTGAACCTGAACGATGTCACCACGGGCAACCAGACGCTAACCATCACTCAGGACACCTCCAAAGCGCAAACGGCGATTAAAGACTGGGTGAATGCCTATAACTCGTTAATAGATACCTTCAGTAGCCTGACCAAATACACCGCCGTAGATGCGGGAGCTGATAGCCAGAGTTCTAGCAATGGCGCACTGCTCGGCGACTCCACGCTGCGGACGATTCAGACGCAGTTGAAGTCGATGCTGAGTAATACCGTCAGTTCTTCCAGCTATAAAACGCTGGCGCAGATTGGTATCACGACCGATCCCAGCGATGGCAAACTGGAACTGGATGCCGACAAACTCACCGCTGCACTGAAAAAAGATGCCAGCGGCGTAGGTGCATTGATTGTTGGCGATGGTAAAAAAACCGGCATCACGACCACCATCGGCAGCAACCTGACCAGTTGGCTTTCGACAACGGGCATTATTAAAGCCGCTACCGATGGCGTTAGTAAGACCCTGAATAAGTTAACTAAAGACTACAACGCCGCCAGCGATCGCATTGATGCGCAGGTCGCGCGCTACAAAAAACAATTTACCCAACTGGACGTTTTAATGACCTCGTTAAACAGCACCAGCAGCTACTTAACGCAGCAGTTCGAAAACAACAGTAATTCCAAGTAATCATTATTCATCGGGAGACAGGTCATGTACGCGGCAAAAGGCACCCAGGCCTATGCACAAATTGGCGTCGAAAGCGCCGTAATGAGCGCCAGCCAGCAGCAGCTGGTCACCATGCTATTTGATGGAGTGCTGAGCGCACTGGTTAGAGCGCGCCTGTTTATGCAGGACAACAATCAGCAAGGCAAAGGCGTCTCTTTGTCAAAAGCGATCAACATCATTGAGAACGGACTGCGGGTGAGTCTTGATGAAGAGAGCAAAGACGAACTAACCCAAAACTTGATTGCTCTTTATAGCTATATGGTCAGGCGCTTGCTGCAAGCCAATTTACGCAACGATGTCTCCGCAGTCGAAGAAGTGGAAGCATTAATGCGCAATATTGCCGATGCCTGGAAAGAGTCGTTACTCTCCCCTTCTTTGATTCAGGACCCAGTCTGATGAACCATGCACCGCATTTGTATTTCGCCTGGCAACAACTCGTCGAAAAAAGCCAGCTCATGTTACGCCTGGCAACGGAAGAACAATGGGACGAACTCATCGCCAGCGAAATGGCGTATGTGAATGCGGTGCAGGAGTATAGCACACCTGACTGAAGAGGTTGCCCCGTCCACCACGATGCAGGAGCAGCTCCGCCCGATGCTGCGCCTGATTCTCGACAACGAAAGCAAGGTAAAGCAGTTATTACAGATTCGTATGGATGAACTGGCGAAACTGGTCGGTCAGTCATCGGTGCAAAAATCGGTGTTAAGTGCCTATGGCGATCAGGGCGGCTTTGTGCTGGCTCCGCAAGATAACTTCTCGTGAATCTTAACGAGCTAATGGTTCGCGAATAATCCGATTACGGCTACGCTTCTAATGTTCCCCTTGAATGGAGTCGAAGAATGCGTAATCCCACGCTGTTACAATGTTTTCACTGGTATTACCCGGAAGGCGGTAAGCTCTGGCCTGAACTGGCCGAGCGCGCCGACGGTTTTAATGATATTGGTATCAATATGGTCTGGTTGCCGCCCGCCTATAAAGGCGCATCGGGCGGGTATTCGGTCGGCTACGACTCCTATAATTTATTTGATTTAGGCGAGTTTGATCAGAAAGGCAGCATCCCTACTAAATATGGCGATAAAGTACAATTGCTGGCCGCCATTGACGCCCTGAAACGTAATGACATTGCGGTGCTGTTGGACGTGGTAGTCAACCACAAAATGGGCGCGGATGAAAAAGAAGCTATTCGCGTGCAGCGTGTAAATGCTGACGACCGTACGCAAATTGATGAAGAAATCATTGAGTGCGAAGGCTGGACGCGTTACACCTTCCCCGCCCGTGCCGGGCAATACTCACAGTTTATCTGGGATTTCAAATGTTTTAGCGGTATCGACCATATCGAAAACCCTGATGAAGATGGCATATTTAAAATTGTTAACGACTACACCGGCGAAGGCTGGAACGATCAGGTTGATGATGAATTAGGTAATTTCGATTATCTGATGGGCGAGAATATCGATTTTCGCAATCATGCCGTGACGGAAGAGATTAAATACTGGGCGCGCTGGGTGATGGAACAAACGCAATGCGACGGTTTTCGTCTTGATGCGGTCAAACATATTCCGGCGTGGTTTTATAAAGAGTGGATCGAACACGTACAGGAAGTTGCGCCAAAGCCGCTGTTTATTGTGGCGGAGTACTGGTCGCATGAAGTCGATAAACTGCAAACGTATATTGATCAGGTGGAAGGCAAAACCATGCTGTTCGATGCGCCGCTGCAGATGAAATTCCATGAAGCATCGCGCATGGGGCGCGACTACGACATGACGCAGATTTTCACGGGTACATTAGTGGAAGCCGATCCTTTCCACGCCGTGACGCTCGTTGCCAATCACGACACCCAACCGTTGCAAGCCCTCGAAGCGCCGGTCGAACCGTGGTTTAAACCGCTGGCGTATGCCTTAATTTTGTTGCGGGAAAATGGCGTTCCTTCGGTATTCTATCCGGACCTCTACGGTGCGCATTACGAAGATGTCGGTGGTGACGGGCAAACCTATCCGATAGATATGCCAATAATCGAACAGCTTGATGAGTTAATTCTCGCCCGTCAGCGTTTCGCCCACGGTGTACAGACGTTATTTTTCGACCATCCGAACTGCATTGCCTTTAGCCGCAGTGGCACCGACGAATATCCCGGCTGCGTGGTGGTCATGTCGAACGGGGATGATGGCGAAAAAACCATTCATCTGGGAGAGAATTACGGCAATAAAACCTGGCGTGATTTTCTGGGGAACCGGCAAGAGAGCGTAATAACCGACGAACACGGCGAAGCAACCTTCTTTTGCAACGGCGGCAGCGTCAGCGTGTGGGTTATCGAAGAGGTGATTTAAATTCATCCCCGGCGGCAAGCCGGGGAGATTTCATTACGGCAGTGGCGTCGGTAACGGCGCTTTATCCAGCGCGGCGGCACACTCTGCCGTCGGGCGATCCACACGCTCCATCGTCATACCATCGTACTCAATGGTGTTACCGTCACGCTCAACCTCGTACAGCTCACGTTTTACGGTAACGTTAGTGAGATCATCAGACATCAATGCCAACTTACCCGGCACAGCAATCACCCGCTGCCACTGACGGCAATCCAGAGTATCACCCTCTTTAGTGACAATCAGGCTGCCTATCGCTTCCGGACTGACCAGCGCACGTTGCGGCCCTTTGGTCTGCCAGTAGCCCGCCAGCCAGTCCGGCGCGGGGGTTTTCACGACATTGTTATAGTTTTCGACTTCGGCACAGCCCGCCAGCAACATGAGCGCGCCTGCAATTGCGAGTTTTTTCATCATTCGTCCTGCATGAGAAGAAAAGAGGATTGTGGCATTAAAGCCCTGATGTCGCCAGCCTTTCCAGGTTCAGAGAGAAATTTGATCTAACTATTATTTTTGTGAATTATTACCCCGAAAATAAATTTGCATGATGTATGATTCGCGACTCTTGTTTCAAACCTTCTGAGTTCAGAGGCTACATTCATGTCATGGCAGCAATTCAAACACGCCTGGTTGATTAAATTCTGGGCACCCATCCCTGCGGTCATCGCGGCGGGTATTCTCTCCACTTACTATTTTGGCATTACTGGCACCTTTTGGGCTGTCACGGGTGAATTTACCCGTTGGGGCGGCCAGCTCCTGCAGCTGTTTGGCGTCCATGCTGAAGAGTGGGGTTATTTTAAAATTATCCATCTGGAAGGATCGCCATTAACCCGCATCGACGGGATGATGATCCTCGGCATGTTTGGCGGCTGCTTTGCCGCAGCGCTGTGGGCCAACAATGTCAAACTGCGCATGCCACGCAGCCGTATCCGCATTATGCAGGCCATTATTGGCGGTATTATCGCTGGTTTTGGCGCGCGTCTGGCAATGGGCTGTAACCTGGCGGCGTTCTTTACCGGTATTCCTCAGTTCTCGCTGCATGCCTGGTTCTTTGCCATCGCCACTGCCATTGGTTCATGGTTTGGCGCACGCTTTACCCTGCTGCCCATCTTCCGTATTCCCGTGAAAATGCAGAAAGTTTCTGCCGCCTCACCGCTGACGCAAAAACCGGATCAGGCGCGGCGTCGTTTTCGTCTCGGGATGCTGGTCTTTTTCGGTATGCTGGGCTGGGCGCTGCTCACGGCGATGAACCAACCAAAACTGGGGCTGGCAATGCTGTTTGGCGTCGGCTTTGGTTTACTGATTGAACGTGCGCAAATCTGCTTTACTTCGGCGTTCCGCGATATGTGGATCACCGGACGTACCCATATGGCGAAAGCAATCATTATCGGTATGGCGGTGAGTGCCATCGGGATCTTCAGTTACGTACAGTTAGGCGTTGAACCCAAAATCATGTGGGCGGGACCAAACGCGGTAATTGGTGGTTTACTGTTTGGTTTTGGCATCGTGCTGGCAGGCGGCTGCGAAACCGGCTGGATGTACCGCGCGGTAGAAGGCCAGGTGCACTACTGGTGGGTCGGTCTGGGCAATGTGATCGGCTCGACGATTCTGGCGTATTACTGGGATGATTTCGCTCCGGCGCTGGCCACCGACTGGGACAAAATCAACCTGCTGAAAACCTTTGGCCCGATGGGTGGCCTGCTGGTGACATATTTGCTGTTGTTTACTGCGCTGATGTTGATTATCGGCTGGGAAAAACGCTTCTTCCGCCGTGCGGCACCGCAGACTGCTAAGGAGATCGCATGAAAAATATCGTTCCTGATTACCGCCTTGATATGGTGGGTGAACCCTGCCCTTATCCGGCAGTCGCAACCCTTGAGGCGATGCCGCAGTTAAAAAAAGGGGAAATCCTGGAAGTGGTGAGCGACTGTCCACAGTCGATCAATAATATTCCACTGGATGCGCGTAATCACGGCTATACGGTGCGGGATATTCAGCAAGACGGGCCGACCATTCGTTATTTAATTCAGAAGTAATCCCTCATTCCCGCTGTGGCCCACAGCGGGAACATCGTTGCCTCTGACACATAGATTTTACCCGCCCCCTCTCCTATTCTTTTCAGTATGATCTCAGGAGGTTTCTATGTGTGGACGCTTTGCCCAATCCCAAACGCGTGAAGATTACCTTGCGCTTCTCGCGGAAGATATTGAACGCGATATTCCCTACGATCCCGAACCCATTGGCAGATACAACGTCGCGCCGGGAACCAAAGTTCTTCTGCTCAGTGAACGTGATGAACACCTTCATCTGGATCCGGTTTTCTGGGGATATGCTCCCGGATGGTGGGATAAACCGCCGCTGATTAACGCCCGCGTAGAAACTGCCGCAACCAGTCGCATGTTTAAACCGCTCTGGCAACATGGTCGGGCAATCTGTTTTGCCGATGGCTGGTTTGAGTGGAAAAAAGAAGGCGACAAAAAACAGCCTTTTTTTATCTATCGTGCTGATGGACAACCTATTTTTATGGCCGCGATAGGTAGCACACCATTTGAGCATGGTGACGAAGCCGAAGGATTTTTAATTGTCACTGCTGCAGCAGACCAGGGTCTGGTAGACATTCATGACCGCCGCCCGCTGGTTCTGTCGCCAGAAGCTGCACAGGAATGGATGCGGCAAGAGATTGGCGGTAAAGAAGCATCAGAAATTGCTACCAACGGCTGTGTGCCAGCAAACCAGTTCACCTGGCACCCGGTATCGCGCGCGGTAGGTAATGTCAAAAACCAGGGCGCGGAGTTAATTCAACCTGTTTGTTGACATCCTCCACGCCCTGAAGGACGAGGCTCCCTGCTACGTTCAGGCTGTCGCCTGAATCATTTCGGTGGGTTCCTGCTTCAACGGGCGGCCTGACTGCACCATCTCTCCACAGGCAAGAACGGCGTGCCCCGCCGCTAAAATGTTACGAGCGCCATTTACATCGGCGTTCGCTGTATATCCACATACCTGGCATCTGAATTTACTTTGTGACAGGCGGTTTTCTTTCGCTGTATGACCACAGCACGCGCAACGCTGGCTTGTGCACGCTGGCGGAACAGCAAACACCTGACCGCCACGCCAGAGCTGCTTGTACTCAAGCTGGCGGCGCATTTCATACCAGCCCTGATCCAGTATCGAACGGTTTAAACCTGATTTTGCCCGGACATTGCGCCCCGGCTGGCTGACCGTACCCGCTGCTGACTTTGACATGTTGCTGACCTTCAAATCCTCAATGACTATCATTGCGTGGTTTTTGCTGACGGTCGTTGTGACTTTGTGAAGGTAGTCCCTGCGGATATTTGCGATACAGGAATGCAGTCGCTGTATTTTGCGTTTCTGCTTCTGCCAGTTGTTGCTGAATTT
>NZ_MIIV01000232.1:0-2004 GCF_001743015.1 Shigella sp. FC1567 | reverse complement strand
ATACGTTGACGGGGCAATATGTAGTTCACTGCATACCGGTCCGACCCCGTACAGCTTACGCAGCTTATCCAGCAGTGGCATCACTTTTTCCAGAGGCGGTCGAACTCCGCCTTCGCAAAATAAGCGGAAGCCTGGCGAAGGATATCGTTACTGCGGCGCAGTTCACGATTTTCACGTTCCAGCTCTTTCAGACGCTGACGTTCAGCGGTGGTGAGCCCGCCATCACCGCCTCCGGTATCCCGCTCATGCTGGCGTACCCAGACACGCAGAGTCTCCGGTGTACAGCCAATCTTTGGAGCAATGGAACAAATTGTCGCCCATTGTGAGTCATATTCGCCCTGACTTTCCAGAACCATACGGACTGCCCGTTGACGGACTTCGGGGGAAAAACGAGTATTTTTAGTCATCCTGTTTACCTCTTTCTCAGGGAGTTTAGTCTCCAGGATTCCCGGGGCGGTTCACTGGGACGTTTTGGTAATGAGATGAGCGGTTGGTTTGACCTGACCTTAAATCAGCGTGTTTATAATCAGGACGGTAAAACGGCAAATGCGGTCGTTACCTATGATGGCAACGTGGGTGAGCAGTATAACGATGCCTGGTTTGGTGACAGTGCCAATGAAAATATCATGCAGTTCAGCGATATTTACCTGACAACGCGAGGTTTTTTACCCTTCGCACCAGAGGCAGACTTCTGGGTCGGCAAACATAAACTCCCGCAATATGAGATCCAGATGCTGGACTGGAAAACCTTAACCACGGATGTCGCCGCGGGTGTGGGGATTGAAAACTGGGCACTTGGTGTAGGGCTGTTTGATATGTCCTTAAGCCGTGATGATGTCGATGTTTACTCTCGTGATTTTTCGCGTACCAGCCAGATGAATACCAATTCTGTGGATGTTCGTTATCGCAATATCCCGTTATGGGATGATGCGACATTATCATTAATGGCTAAATATTCCGCACCTAATAAAACGGATCAACAACAAGATAACGAAAATGACAACAGTTATTTTGAAATGAAAGATAGCTGGATGCTGACTTCTGTTTTACGGCAAAACCTGCAACGCGATACGTTTAATGAATTTACGTTACAGGTTGCCAATAATTCCTATGCCAGCAGTTTTGCCAGTTTCTCAGATGCCAGTAATACGATGGCGCATGGTCGCTATTACTATGGTGATCATACCAATGGGATCGCCTGGCGTTTAATCTCTCAGGGCGAGATGTATCTTACTGACAATATTATTATGGCTAACGCGCTTGTCTATTCTCACGGCGAAGATGTTTATAGTTATGAAAGTGGTGCTCATAGTGATTTTGACAGTATTCGCACTGTAATAAGACCGGCCTGGATCTGGAATACATGGAATCAGACGGGGCTTGAATTAGGCTGGTTTAAGCAACAGAACAAAACTCAGCAGGGTGTAACACTAAATGAATCGGCTTATAAAACGACACTCTGGCATGCATTGAAAGTGGGTGAAAGCATTTTAGGTTCACGACCAGAAATTCGCTTCTATGGAACGTATATCAATATTCTGGATAACGAATTATCGAATTTTAAGTTTAATGAGAACAGCAAAGACGAGTTTATGGCCGGCATCCAGGCGGAAGTCTGGTGGTAATCTATTTTAGTTAAGGAGTTGTGTATGTCAGGATTTAAAAAAGGTTTTTTTGAAGTGGCACACTGAATTTGGCCACCTGAACAGAGGTGATATGCTCACCTCAGAACAACACAGGTGCTCCAATGAAAAAAAGAAATTTTAGCGCAGAGTTTAAACGCGAATCCGCTCAACTGGTTGTTGACCAGAAATACACGGTGGCAGATGCCGCCAAAGCTATGGATGTTGGCCTTTCCACAATGACAAGATGGGTCAAACAACTGCGTGATGAGCGTCAGGGCAAAACACCAAAAGCCTCTCCGATAACACCAGAACAAATCGAAATACGTAAGCTGAGGAAAAAGCTACAACGCATTGAAATGGAGAATGAAATATTAAAAAA
>NZ_MIIV01000231.1:0-2007 GCF_001743015.1 Shigella sp. FC1567 | reverse complement strand
CGTTACACTCAGCGCATTGAGCGACATAATCTGAATCTGAGACAACATCTGGCAAGGCTGGGACGGAAGTCACTGTCGTTCTCAAAATCGGTGGAGCTGCATGACAAGGTCATCGGGCATTATCTGAACATAAAACACTATCAGTAAGTTGGAGTCATTACCCAAAAATTCACAAATGTTGCTCGGCCCAGCGTAAGAAATCTTCTTTCGGTAATGCCTTGCTGTAGAGCCAGCCCTGACCGTAGTGCACGCCATGCTGGCGTAGCCACTCTTCTTGTTTACTGGTTTCGATTCCCTCCGCTACCATTTTCAGTTTCAGTGTTTTTGCCATTTCGATGATATGCGGCGTGACATTTTTATATTCCAGCGCATCAACGAAAGATTTATCGATCTTCAGAATGTCGACATCCAGATCCTGTAAATAACTTAAACTTGAATATCCCGTACCAAAATCATCAAGATAAATTTCATGGCCCGCCTCCCGGTAGCGAGAAATTATCGGGGCGCTGGTTTTCGGATCGGCAAACTCGCGTTCAGTGAGTTCAAGCGCGATCTGTCTGGGATTAACCTGATAGTGATTGATCATTTCACGCAGCAATTGCGGGATTTTTTCCGAGGTGAGCACGGTGGATTCAAGATTGATCGAAATATGCTGCTGTGGATGCTGACGCAGCCAGTCGCCCATATCTTCAAAGACGCTTCTTATAATCAGTAGCGTCAATGGCTCAGAAAGGCCTGTTTGCTGTGCCAGCGGAATAAAACTATCTGGTGACAACCAACTACCGTCTGTCTGCGGCCAGCGCGCCAGTGCCTCAGCACCGACAATTTTGCCATTGGCTAAGGAGACAATCGGCTGATAGTGCACGCAAATATCACGATTTTCGATAGCATCCTGCAGCCGATGATGCGGTGACTGGATACGGCGCAAAATACGCAGCACAAACATCGCTGCCAGCAGGCCAATCACCAACCCGAGCGGTAACCAAATAAAGACTTGCCGATGCCAGCCTTTCTGCAACATTTTCGTTGAAGCCCAGGTGATGATCGAAATATTCATCTCCGGGAAGGGCAGGATATCGTAAATGATTCCATTATTTTCGATATGCTCACCGGGTGTTTTTTGTAGCCTGGTAATAATTCCCTGAGCAATTTCATCGCTGCTGGTTATGACAACGTTATGGGCATTGCCAATAATGGCGGCATCAATTTGCCATGAGCTATAGGGAATGACATCAATAAAGGAAGCGGGGTCGATCATGACGACATAATGTGCCGTTCCCATGGCGACCATGTAACGGATAATGCCTAAATCGTTATGCGATGTTAACCAGACACGATAACCATCTTTCGAAATTTTACCTGGCTCGGGGAAGGTATCGGGCGGACTTTCATGCTCCAGAGACGAACACTGGGGAACGTTGTTATCGATATAAACCACTTCCTGAATATAGCGATAACTGTAAGATACCCGACGCATTTCCATGAGATGGGCTTCGCTACAGGCAGCGCCTTGCCATCTTTCCAGCTCTTGCAGCGCATCTTTCCCTTGTGTCGCCACCTTATTGGCCCGAATAGCGACGCGGGAGGAATAGGTATCCAGCTCTTCAATAAACGATGTTTCTACCTGCTGATGGGCCAGCCAGATGCTTAAGCCGACAGGCAGCATGGATTTGCCCCTATATTTCCAGACATCTGTTATCACTTAACCCATTACAAGCCCGCTGCCGCAGATATTCCCGTGGCGAGCGATAACCCAGCGCACTATGCGGATGCCATTCGTTATAATGCTCGAACGCCTCTGCAAGGTTCTTTGCTGCCGTTAACCCGTCTGGTTTGGGCATGATACTGATGTAGTCACGCTTTATCGTTTTCACGAAGCTCTCTGCTATTCCGTTACTCTCCGGACTCCGCACCGCCGTGTTCTTCGGTTCAAGTCCCAACATCCGGGCGAACTGGCGTGTTTCATTAGCCCGGTAGCATGAACCATTATCCGTCAGCCACTCCACT
>NZ_MIIV01000230.1:0-2008 GCF_001743015.1 Shigella sp. FC1567 | reverse complement strand
AAAGGTTCTCAGTATGTATCGCTGGCCTACACACAGCGGCTTAAGGAAGCCGGATTACTGGCATCAACAGGAAGTACAGGCGACTCGTATGACAACGCGATGGCGGAGAGCATCAATGGTCTTTACAAAGCGGAGGTAATACACCGTAAGAGCTGGAAAAACCGTGCAGAAGTGGAACTGGCCACACTCACGTGGGTGGACTGGTATAATAATCGACGATTGCTGGAAAGGCTGGGCCACATCCCTCCGGCAGAAGCAGAAAAAGCTTATTATGCTTCTATCGGAAACGATGATCTGGCAGCCTGAGTTCACAGATAAAACACTCTCCAGGAAACCCGGGGCGGTTCAGGATGACGGATGGCTGGCCGCTGTATGAATCACGCCTGAAGGGAAAGCTGCACGTTATCAGCAAGCGTTACACTCAGCGCATTGAGCGACATAATCTGAATCTGAGACAACATCTGGCAAGGCTGGGACGGAAGTCACTGTCGTTCTCAAAATCGGTGGAGCTGCATGACAAGGTCATCGGGCATTATCTGAACATAAAACACTATCAGTAAGTTGGAGTCATTACCACCAGTGCGGTTAATAACAATGGAGTTACAGAACTTTTTGCCTTGCTGCATACAGAAGATGTCTGTCGCTAATTTCGGTAAGTTATCAGATGGGAATGATGACGGTGATACACAGAAAAGAATCAATGAGCAATGAGGGTTGCCAGGCAACCCTCATTGAATAAAACAGGAATTACTTCGCTTCGCCGTTTTTCATTTCGCCCATAGCTTTCAGCTTTTTGGAGATATCGCGGCGTTCTTTGGAGAGCTCGGCATTTTTGATGATGTAATCGTCAACGCGATCTTCATAGTCACCTTTCATGCTGGCGATGATGCCCTGGATTGCTTCAACGCTCATCCCCGGCTTGATGTAATCGCTCAGGTTGTCCAGCAGCAGGACGCGCTTCTGGTTGTCACGGATCTTTTTCTCAACGTCCTGAATTTCACGTTGCAGTTTGTTCTTACGACGGAACAGACGAACAAATTCCAGTACGTCCTGGAATGAAGGCTTGGTAGTTTCCATTTTTATACCCCTGATAATGTGAGAGTCGGATTCGTTTAAGCAACCGCTATCCGTTAGAGCCAACATTACTCATAGCTGCCGCAGATGACAATGCTTTTATCCCTTTTCACTATCATACCCTTTATCCTTGCTGAATCGAAGCAGCAGCAAGATGATTCTGTAGTTCAGGAATTATTTGCGCAAGGCCCGGCAAATCAGATTCGATAGCAACTCAAGCTGATGTGCCGTTTCCATGTTCAGCCACACATAACCATAGATTGGTGTTTCCACAACCTTCAGGTCATGGTGGTTATTGAGCAACTGACGCAGCTCTTCCACTGCATCGTTCAATTTTTCCGTATTGGCAAAAACCGGCTGCGGATTACCTTCGTACAACGCATGAACAAGGCTCAGCAGTATTTGCTGCATCATGTGCTGGGTATCACGAAGTTTTTGCGCGTTCAATAACACGAAATGGCTGGGGCGCGTGGCCCAGTACGCATTGATTTGCAACTCCAGCATACAAACCAGATTGCGGTTAATGGTCTGGATACCTTCATATATCGATTTTGGAATACGGGTTTCTTTGCTGGCGGGCGCAATCAGCCCACGCATTTTCACGGCATCGGTCAGGAGTTTTTGTAGATGGCTTTCCAGACGTGGGCGTTCGAGTAAGTTCGGTGAGAATGCAGATTGATAGACCCGATTATACTCGGTCAGACTTTTCGCCAGTTGAATGCGCCAGTGGATGAACGCCCGTTGTGGCCAGATACCGGTAAACAACATTGCCAGTAAAGAGCCGAGGAGCACATCGCCGCTTCGCCATAACGCCGTATCAATTTCACCTGTCGGGTGAAGTGGTCAACAAAAACTGGCCACCGAGTTAGAGTTTTTCCAGTATCGATTTTCCGATTCGTTTGGGGGGAACCCACCGTTATATTCGTGCGGTCTT
>NZ_MIIV01000229.1:0-2032 GCF_001743015.1 Shigella sp. FC1567 | reverse complement strand
AGTTCTTTAATCTGCTTCATGGCGGCAGCAAGTTCAGAGGCAGGAACAACCTGTTCTCCGGCGGCCACAGCAGTAAGACTTCCTTCCTGGTATTGCTTACGCCAGAGAAATAACTGGCTGGCTGCTACACCATGTTGCCGGGCAACGAGGGAGACCGTCATCCCCGGTTCAAAGCTCTGCTGAACAATTGCGATCTTTTCCTGTGTGGTACGCCGTCTGCGTTTCTCCGGCCCTAAGACATCAATCATCTGTACTCCAATGACTAGTCTAAAAACTAGTATTAAGACTATCACTTATTTAAGTGATACTGGTTGTCTGGAGATTCAGGGGGCCAGTCTAGAATCGTAACGGGATACCAGATCAAGAGCCTGTCCAATGTGCATAAAAAAATCCGGAAACAAGTGAGCGTTTCCGGATTCTTACACAGCCACTGGATCGGTCAACTGATCCTTAACTGATCGGCATTACTCCGTTATGGAGGCTTCTACGTATCAGGTCAAAATCATTGGCCATTGTGGCGGTGTCTGATTCATCTCTTCTATCATCACCGACTCGATGTTGTGCCAGATAGCGGTGATGTCCGCCATTGTGATGCCAAGCAACCCCATTGCGAACCAACAGGCGGAAACAACGCCCAGACCGCTGCTGATCACCGCAAGCCCGACATAATCAGACCGACGAAAACGGATGTTGAGTGTGCTGGCCAGAAACATCATTACGGCACTAAGAAGTTGCCAGCGAAGAAGAACCACGCCAGTGGTGAGGGTAGCCATCAAACAATTCCTCTGAAAAGAGCCGATGCCCTGGACAGCGCGGCGTTGTTCACGGGAGGCGTGGTACACTCTGGCTATCGCGGGGCTTGCAGAACACAAAAATGAAACACTCTGTTTGTTTCATTAATTTTGTGAAATATATCACAATTGATTGTTTGTTAGCCATATTAGGCCGTGACTTTTATTGCTGTACAGATTATGTGGTTTTTCAGTGGCATTAAGGGCATATCTTCCCGCCGCCTCTGCATTCCTGTAGGAAATTAATTTTGAATATCAATGAATTATTTTCATCCAGGTGACGATTAGAAAGGTATCAATTTCAAATCAGGCAAAAGTGCTATTTATACCGTAAGATTTATCTAAAGACGTCGGTACCCAGGGTTTTCACCTTACAATGGCCGGGTATAAACAGGCAGGAAATTGATAGCAATGAGTCATCGTGCACGACACCAATTACTGGCGTTGCCGGGCATTATCTTTTTAGTTCTCTTTCCCATCATTCTTTCGCTATGGATTGCCTTCCTTTGGGCAAAATCAGAAGTGAATAATCAGCTCCGAACCTTTGCTCAACTGGCACTGGATAAATCCGAGCTGGTTATTCGCCAGGCAGATTTAGTGAGCGATGCAGCTGAACGCTATCAGGGGCAAGTTTGCACTCCAGCCCATCAAAAGCGAATGTTGAATATTATTCGTGGCTATCTTTATATTAATGAATTGATCTATGCCCGTGATAACCATTTTTTATGCTCATCGCTGATAGCGCCTGTAAACGGCTATACGATTGCACCGGCCGATTATAAGCGTGAACCTAACGTTTCTATCTATTATTACCGCGATACGCCTTTTTTCTCTGGCTATAAAATGACCTATATGCAGCGGGGAAATTATGTGGCGGTTATCAACCCTCTCTTCTGGAGTGAAGTGATGTCTGATGATCCGACATTGCAATGGGGTGTGTATGATACGGTGACGAAAACCTTTTTCTCGTTAAGCAAAGAGGCCTCGGCAGCAACGTTTTCTCCGCTGATTCATTTGAAGGATTTAACCGTACAAAGAAATGGCTATTTATATGCGACAGTTTATTCGACAAAACGCCCAATTGCAGCCATTGTTGCGACTTCATATCAACGTCTTATAACCCATTTTTATAATCATCTTATTTTTGGGTAATGCTGCCAACTTACTGATTTAGTGTATGATGGTGATTTTAAGGTGCTTGCGTGGCTTCCATTTCCATCAGATGTCCTTCCTGCTCCGCT
>NZ_MIIV01000228.1:0-2045 GCF_001743015.1 Shigella sp. FC1567 | reverse complement strand
TGTCGCCATTGTTCGATTAACGCGTATTTTTCAGCGACTCCTGTGCAAAATACGCTGTTGCTTTTTTTAATATATCTCGCTCAAGGCGAGCTTCATTTAACGCCTTACGCAGTTGCAGAATTTCAGATTCCAGTTCAGCCACCGTGCGGGAACCAGGAGTACCGAGCCCTTTTCTGGCGGCGGTAACCCATTGTCCTAAAGTGCCTTCAGGAAGGGATAATCGGGAAGCGCCTTCACTGATCGAAAGTTGATTTTCAAGAACCGTTCTGACAGCTTCGGCTTTGAACTCTTTAGAGTAACGTTGGTTTTTTCTGCTCATTATTAGCTCCTTCTGATGCCATTCTATTTCAGGAAGGAGTGTCCGTTAAACTCAGGCTACCTCAGCCTGAGGGCAGGTGTAAAACAATAATCAAGCATGGGGTTCATATCCATAGCTCCATTTTTATTTTAAGGAAAGCAACTGCTCTACGGTCATGTTTTTAATTGCGCCCCGGTTTACAAGAGTCCAGCCCTGTTTTTCCAGATAAAACCGGAAAGTCTCCAGGGTACAGACCAGTGCGCCATCAGGAACGGTTTCGGTGAATTCGACATTGCCGAATTTGTCGAAGTGAACAACCAGAGTGCGACCATCACCCGGAATCATCTTGTCAGCAGGTGGGGTGTTATTCTGGCGCAGTTCGGCCTCCATGCGGTCGAACTCAGCAATGTAGGCTTCCTTGAATGTGGCGGCTTTTTTGCCCGTGAAGCCCATCACCAGGAAAACGAAGCCGTTTTTGGTGATTTGGTAGGCGTTATAAGAATTGCCGCGGTGTTCGAATTTAACCCGCGAAAAGTTGCTGGTTAAAAATAGTTCAGAACATTCGAAGGATTCTATTTTTTGAACAACATGGTGATGCTGCTTGCCAAAAAACTCAGCAATCGAAATAGAAGTAGTGACGGCGCGACCATTTTCGATGGTTACGTCAGGGTGAGAAAGGGTAGTAGCCATAATGACATCCTCAAGTGATAAGTTAATTAACTCACCAGCAGAGGTGCTAATCTCATGGGTGGTGAGACGCACAGGGTTAGCACTACCGGTCACTCGAGAACCCGGCCAGCCTTGCGGCTGCCCCGCACGCCTCACCATAATTTGAATGTGGCTGTGCATTACGCATAAAAAAACCGCTTCAGCGCGGTTATGCGCTCGAGTAACTTTCGGGGTGCTAATCCCGGCACCCGTTTTATGAGGTGCAGGTGCACTATAATTCCACCCGTTCTGGTTTTCAATAGCTACATTCAACATTTTCTCTTTCCTTTCATCACCGAAGTGAATTTTGTGATGCGGTGCCTAGTGCCTCCAGGTGACGTTAACCAGTTAACAATTACAGTCGGCTTTCCCACCCAAACCAATAAGGACTAACATGACTTTTAACTGTGCCGCGTGCGCTTAGCCGCATTCACCGCATCACAAAATTCACTTTAAAAAGGGCGGACATCAGCCAGCAATTAAACCGATGCCGCCAACTGGTACTTCACACAGCAATGTCGTTATTTACAACCGGAAGCGCACTCCCACCATTTAAATTTCACAGACAAGACCGACTCTTTATGAATACCGGAAATGCGCCTTCGTGTTGTGCCCGGTTTTATTTCACCACCTCCGGGCTTTGGTGGCCTCGGCTATGAGGTAGCCTGAGTTTAACGGACACTCCTTCCTGAAATAGAATGGCATCAGAAGGAGCTAATAATGAGCAGAAAAAACCAACGTTACTCTAAAGAGTTCAAAGCCGAAGCTGTCAGAACGGTTCTTGAAAATCAACTTTCGATCAGTGAAGGCGCTTCCCGATTATCCCTTCCTGAAGGCACTTTAGGACAATGGGTTACCGCCGCCAGAAAAGGGCTCGGTACTCCTGGTTCCCGCACGGTGGCTGAACTGGAATCTGAAATTCTGCAACTGCGTAAGGCGTTAAATGAAGCTCGCCTTGAGCGAGATATATTAAAAAAAGCAACAGCGTATTTTGCACAGGAGTCGCTGAAAAATACGCGTTAATCGAACAATGGCGACA
>NZ_MIIV01000227.1:0-2047 GCF_001743015.1 Shigella sp. FC1567 | reverse complement strand
GCTGGCCGCTGTATGAATCACGCCTGAAGGGAAAGCTGCACGTTATCAGCAAGCGTTACACTCAGCGCATTGAGCGACATAATCTGAATCTGAGACAACATCTGGCAAGGCTGGGACGGAAGTCACTGTCGTTCTCAAAATCGGTGGAGCTGCATGACAAGGTCATCGGGCATTATCTGAACATAAAACACTATCAGTAAGTTGGAGTCATTACCGTGTCGTTTTTCGTACAGTTTATCGATGTTAATGCCCCACATACGGGAATTTCATTCTTTATTCTGGCGACGACGCTGGAACTGGTGAGTTTCTGCTATTTGAGCTTCCTGATTATTTCTGGTGCTTTTGTCACGCAGTACATACGTACCAAAAAGAAACTGGCTAAAGTTGGCAACTCACTGATTGGTTTGATGTTCGTGGGTTTCGCCGCCCGACTGGCGACGCTGCAATCCTGATACATTCAGCCCGCGTTGTCGCGGGCTTCCCACTTGTAATCCTCCCTGATTTTTCTCTGATATGGTGCTAAAAAGTAACCAATAAATGGTATTTAAAATGCAAATTATCAGGCGTACCCTGAAACGGCTGGAATAAACCGTTTTCAGCGCATTCACCGAAGGAGGGAAAAGGATGCTGCAAATCCCACAGAATTATATTCATACGCGCTCAACGCCTTTCTGGAATAAACAAACTGCGCCTGCCGGAATAATTCGAACGTCATCTTGATAAAGGAACGCGCCAGGGGGGTTACCCACGCCTTTCCGTTATGCATGGGGCGGTCAAATATCTCGGCTACGCTGATGAACACAGTGCAGAGCCTGATCAGGTGATCCTTATCGAAGCGGGGCAGTTTGCGGTGTTCCCTCCAGAAAAGTGGCACAACATTGAAGCCATGACTGACGATACTTATGTCAACATTGACTTCTTCGTGGCTCCTGAAGTCCTGATGGAAGGTGCGCAACAACGGAAAGTCATTCATAACGGGAAATGAATCATGGGCAAAGCAACGTATACCGTGACCGTCACCAATAACAGTAATGGCGTTTCTGTCGATTATGAAACAGAGACGCCGATGACTTTGCTGGTGCCAGAAGTGGCGGCTGAAGTGATAAAAGATCTGGTGAATACCGTGCGTTCTTATGACACGGAAAACGAACATGATGTTTGTGGTTGGTAATTATCACTGATCGTTGATGGCGCAATTTCTGCGCCATCGCAAAAAAATCCTCCGTGATGCTCGTCACAAATCTTGCCCTCCCGATGTTGTGCTATGCTTTTTATCAGCGACTAACCCGCTAATGCAAAACAGATAAGTGAGGAAACAATGGGCATTCTGTCATGGATTATTTTTGGGCTTATTGCCGGTATTCTGGCGAAGTGGATCATGCCAGGTAAAGATGGTGGTGGATTCTTTATGACTATCCTGCTGGGGATAGTCGGTGCCGTAGTCGGCGGATGGATCAGCACGCTGTTTGGCTTTGGTAAAGTCGATGGCTTCAATTTTGGCAGCTTCGTGGTTGCCGTTATTGGTGCGATTGTCGTGCTATTTATCTACAGGAAGATTAAAAGTTAACGCTTAAATTGCACAAAGGCTGCACACAGGCAGCCTTTGCTATTTTTTAGAGGTGACGTTACCACCATCCCAGCTCAGTGCCGAGTACGACAATAATCGCCACACCCATCATAATAATCGTTGTTTTTTTCATCTTTATGCCCCCGGGGCAGCATAGCCGCCAATAAAAAACCATGCTAAAAATACGACCGCTGTAATAAAGATTACAACCGGAAAAATAATACCGATTCGGGTAATGACTCCAACTTACTGATAGTGTTTTATGTTCAGATAATGCCCGATGACCTTGTCATGCAGCTCCACCGATTTTGAGAACGACAGTGACTTCCGTCCCAGCCTTGCCAGATGTTGTCTCAGATTCAGATTATGTCGCTCAATGCGCTGAGTGTAACGCTTGCTGATAACGTGCAGCTTTCCCTTCAGGCGTGATTCATACAGCGGCCAGCCATCCGTCATCCATACCACGACCTCAAAGGCCGA
>NZ_MIIV01000226.1:0-2081 GCF_001743015.1 Shigella sp. FC1567 | reverse complement strand
ACACCGTATACCTTGTGATTTTCATCGTATACGCGCTGTATCTCTTTCTTCAGCCAGTCATCGCGCTGCGCACGGGCACTGCGTTTATCCGGATGATGTCGCTGTTGCTGACAGTGGTAATACGTTGACGGGGCAATATGCAGTTCGCTGCATAGCGGTCCGACCCCGTACTGCTCACGCAGCTTATCCAGCAGTGGCATCATTTTTTCCAGAGGCGGTCGAACTCCGCCTTCGCAAAATAAGCGGAAGCCTGGCGAAGGATATCGTTACTGCGGCGCAGTTCACGATTTTCACGCTCCAGCTCTTTCAGACGCTGACGTTCAGCGGTGGTGAGCCCTCCATCACCGCCCCCGGTATCCCGCTCATGCTGGCGAACCCAGACACGCAGAGTCTCCGGCGTACAGCCAATCTTTGGAGCAATGGAACAAATTGTCGCCCATTGTGAGTCATATTCGCCCTGACTTTCCAGAACCATACGGACTGCCCGTTGACGGACTTCGGGGGAAAAACGAGTATTTTTAGTCATCCTGTTTACCTCTTTCTCAGGAAGTTTAGTCTCCAGGATTCCCGGGGCGGTTCAGTTGGTGGTAAGTGGATCACTTTTTAGACTCGAATAGCTGCAGTTCACAAAAACAGGAATCCGGCTCCGTTTTTTGTTGTCATATCAGAGGGATATTTGTTATGAAGAAAATATAGTGAGTATATATACTGTCAGGATACAATATGATTAATGGGGTGTCGTTACAGGGAACTGCTGGATATGAGGCACATATAGAGGAGGGAAATGTAAATGTTAAAAAATTGCTGGAATCTTTAAACTCTAAAAGTCTTGGTGATATGGATAAAGATTCTGAATTGGCAGCGACTTTACAGAAAATGATAAATCCGTCTGGTGGGGATGGTAACTGTTCAGGGTGTGCGCTTCATGCTTGTATGGCTATGTTAGGGTATGGAGTAAGAGAGGCTCCCGTACCTAATGAAATATCAGAGTATATGACCGGATTTTTTCATAGGCATTTAGAGCAAATTGATAGTGAAGGCATAGTGTCACATCCTAATGAAACTTATAGTAAATTTCGTGAGCGTATTGCAGAAAATATTTTACAAAACACTTCAAAAGGAAGTGTAGTAATGATTTCTATTGAACAGGCCACTCATTGGATAGCTGGATTTAACGATGGTGAAAAAATTATGTTTTTGGATGTTCAAACAGGAAAGGGATTTAATCTTTATGATCCTGTAGAAAAATCGCCAGATGCATTTGTAGATGAAAATAGTTCGGTTCAGGTAATTCATGTATCTGATCAGGAATTTGATCACTATGCTAACAGTAGTAGTTGGAAGAGTAAGAGGCTTTGCTGATGCTGAGAGCCTGTACATAGATTTGAGCCGGCCCCTTGAAACGCCAGACAGTGGATGTATCTTAAAATAAGAGATAGGCTTGGATATATGTCTAACACTAGTTCTAATTTTGAGATGACTGGAACTTTGCTGGGGCTGGAGCTTCGTAAACGTAAAACTCCTCAGGAAAAAATTGCCATTATTCAGCAGACAATGGAGCCTGGCATGACGGTGTCCCATGTGGCGCGTTTGCATGGTATTCAGCCCAGCCTGTTGCTTAAGTGGAAAAAATAATATCTGGAAGGAAGTCTCACTGCTATTGCTGCCGGAGAGGATGTCGTTCCTGCCTCAGAACTGGCTGCCGCTATAAAACAAATAAAAGAGTTACAGCGCTTGCTGGGTAGACTGGCCCCCTGAATCTCCAGACAACCAGTATCACTTAAATAAGTGATAGTCTTAATACTAGTTTTTAGACTAGTCATTGGAGTACAGATGATTGATGTCTTAGGGCCGGAGAAACGCAGACGGCGTACCACACAGGAAAAGATCGCAATTGTTCAGCAGAGCTTTGAACCGGGGATGACGGTCTCCCTCGTTGCCCGGCAACATGGTGTAGCAGCCAGCCAGTTATTTCTCTGGCGTAAGCAATACCAGGAAGGAAGTCTTACTGCTGTGGCCGCCGGAGAACAGGTTGTTCCTGCCTCTGAACTTGCTGCCGCCATGAAGCAGATTAAAGAACT
>NZ_MIIV01000225.1:0-2082 GCF_001743015.1 Shigella sp. FC1567 | reverse complement strand
TAGCAACAGCTCACCCATGCGGCTCTGACAACGATGTTAACCCGCGTTAAATATCCCACGTTGGCCAGCATCTGTCTCACGGAAAGTCATACTGCCTTACCAATATCAACACCAACCGGATTTGTGGAGCCTCCAGTCTGAAGGGGCTTTATGCGTTCCGTATAGGATATTATGATGCTGGAGTTTTGCGAAGCTCCACTCCTTTCCGAACATTTACACAGATATTGCCTAAGAAAAGTGAAACCATAATATGGTTATAGTCCCTTTCAGTGCAAATACTTAGCTTGTTGCACAGAGAAATAGAAGCTGCATAAGCTCTTTCTTCAAAAAATGTAAATAAAGTTAAATATAGGAAAAATTACTTAATCTATCTTAATAACGGAAAGATTTTGTATACAATCACTGTTACAGAAATTTCTTAGTTACTCTGTAAACACTAAATATAGTTTGGTATATTCTGTTGAATTTATGATGGATATGGGACATAAAAACAAAATAGATATAAAGGTTCGCTTGCATAACTATATTATTTTATATGCAAAAAGGTGTTCAATGACGGTTAGCTCAGGCAATGAAACTTTGACTATCGATGAAGGGCAAATTGCTTTTATAGAGCGAAATATACAAATAAACGTCTCCATAAAAAAATCTGATAGCATTAATCCATTTGAGATTATAAGCCTTGACAGAAATTTATTATTAAGCATTATTAGAATAATGGAACCAATTTATTCATTTCAACACTCCTATTCTGAGGAGAAAAGGGGGTTAAACAAAAAAATATTCCTCCTCTCTGGGGAGGAGGTTTCTATCGATTTGTTCAAATCTATAAAAGAGATGCCTTTTGGCAAAAGAAAGATCTATAGTTTAGCTTGCCTTTTATCAGCTGTTTCTGATGAGGAAGCTTTATATACTTCGATATCGATAGCTTCTTCTCTTAGTTTTTCTGATCAGATAAGGAAGATTGTTGAAAAAAACATCGAGAAGAGATGGCGTCTTTCTGATATTTCAAATAACTTGAATTTATCAGAAATAGCTGTTAGAAAACGATTGGAGAGTGAAAAATTAACATTTCAACAAATCCTTCTTGATATTCGCATGCATCATGCAGCAAAGCTTTTATTGAATAGTCAAAGCTATATTAATGATGTATCAAGACTTATCGGAATATCAAGCCCATCTTATTTTATAAGGAAATTTAATGAATATTATGGTATAACTCCAAAGAAATTTTACTTATATCATAAAAAATTTTAAATGCTTCATAGCCCATCGCTATTGCCAGATGGGTTTTCCCCACACCTGATGGCCCTAGTAATACGATATTTTCATTACGTTCTATGAAGCTGAGTGAGCGTAACGACTGGAGTTGCTTCTGCGGTGCTCTGGTGGCGAATGTGAAGTCATACTCTTCGAACGTTTTCACCGCCGGGAAGGCTGCCATTCGGGTATACATCGCCTGTTTACGTTGATGACGTGCCAGTTTTTCTTCATGAAGCAGATGCTCCAGGAAGTCCATATAACTCCATTCCTGGTCTACTGCCTGTTGTGACAGCGCAGGCGCTGCGCTTATGTACTGCACCCATTTTGTTGGACGATGAAATGGAATAGCCCCTAATATGTCAAAGCCAAAATACCCTTTTGAAAAGCGCCTTGAAGTCGTGAATCACTACTTCACTACTGATGATGGTTACAGGATCATCTCGGCACGTTTTGGTGTCCCCGAACCCAGGTCAGGACATGGGTTGCCCTCTATGAAAAACATGGAGAAAAAGGCTTAATTCCCAAACCTAAAGGTGTTAGTGCTGATCCAGAGTTGCGTATTAAGGTCGTGAAAGCTGTGATTGAGCAGCACATGTCCCTTAATCAGGCTGCTGCTCACTTTATGCTTGCTGGTAGTGGTTCTGTAGCCAGGTGGCTGAAGGTTTATGAAGAGCGCGGAGAAGCTGGTTTACGCGCGCTCAAGATTGGCACCAAAAGAAACATTGAACCGCCCCGGGTTTCCTGGAGAGTGTTTTATCTGTGAACTCAGGCTGCCAGATCATCGTTTCCGATGGAAGCATAATAAGCTTTTTCTGCTTC
>NZ_MIIV01000224.1:0-2139 GCF_001743015.1 Shigella sp. FC1567 | reverse complement strand
GCGCGGAAACTGCTGGGATAACAGCCCAATGGAACGCTTCTTCAGGAGTCTGAAGAACGAATGGATGCCGGTGGTGGGTTACGTAAGCTTCAGCGAGGCAGCTCACGCCATAACGGACTATATCGTTGGATATTACAGCGCACTAAGACCGCACGAATATAACGGTGGGTTACCCCCAAACGAATCGGAAAATCGATACTGGAAAAACTCTAACTCGGTGGCCAGTTTTTGTTGACCACTTCATCATGAGCACTTGCTGTAGCTGATAGCCTTCCGGTACGGTTTGTGCCTGAGCGTTTGAAGCGAGTAAAACTATCCCTGCCACAGCTGCGGCGATTAGCGTTTTGTTCATTCCTGGCACCTCTTTTGTTATCAATCACTAAAGAGTGTGACAGAAATATGACTTTTTTCCGGGAACAGGTTCGCAAAATGGCTTGTTGAACGCCTGTTTTTCTATATACATCTTCAAAAACAGGCAAGGTTTGACGCAAACTATGCCTGATTAGCCCCTGCCTCGCGTACGCCGCTGATAATTGCACCTGTGGCTAAACAGAATATCTGCGGCGTTACCAATACAGAGACAATATTTACCAATAAAAAAGTGTGAGACTAATAACAATGGTTTTTAGCATATGCCTTTGCCATTAAATTGCATAACGATTTAAATAGTCGAGTTGCGCATTCATTTCCTTATTTTTTAACTTATAAGCCTGAGCAAAAAGTTCAGGAGGGAGGTAAACATCATAATGATTGCCAGTGTTTATTAAATAAACATACTCAAGGTCGTCATCTGTTGAAAAGGATTCATTCCCCAAGGAGATTGATGCCATATTACTATTAACAATAAATAATGAGCAAATGCTATCTGAAAGAGCAGTGAGGAAATTTTTCACCTCATTAACCCTCTGCTCTGGGTCGGTGTCTAAAACAAGGCGTACCTTGTTATCATTAAATATAAATTCGGGTAAATGCAGTATGCATTTTTTGTCATTCAAGCAACTATCAATAAATTCTTTTTTAAAAGACAAAAAACTCCATGATAAAAAACCACCCTGCCCCTGAATTTTGTTGTCAGATTGTAGATTAACGCCAAATAACGTCTTTACATCTTCCCTGAGATTATAGAATGCCGTATCAACAAGAGCCTCGATCGTTTGTTTATCAACAATTTTAATAAACTCTTCGTATACTTGCTTTTGCGTCTTATGGCCGCCCAGCGCCCATGAATACTCATGTTCTTTTAAAACCAGTATAGCTCTTAACAGACAATATCCATCGCCATCTACTGGAGCGTATTTTAATCCATATGTTTTATTAATTTCACTCTGAATAAAAGATATGCCAGACAAATCAATACCAGTATCTAAATCAGATATTCCCGGCGTATTTATCTGTTCTGGCTGGATACTCATATTTTCATCATCTAAACAATACTCAGAAAAAACATCATCACACGCAGTAATGTTTTCAATATATTCCATAAAGCCATACCAATAATAACCTTTAAAATCTGTGATAGACTCTGAACCTCTGCCCGGCAAGGACACTCTAACAATATCAACATTTTGAACATATTGTATAGTATATGTAATACCTCCTGAAACCCTGAATAAATTTGTGTATCATTAGTACGCAATGTTCTCATAAATAATGATAGATCATTATCATTCTGCATTTCCTCAAATTCTTTTTCTAGTGATTCACATTCCAGACATGGAGTATCCTCTTCATTTACTTTACGTCTGAGTTCATTGTATAACCGCATAAAACACACCAGTGTGTTTTCAAAAAGCGTGATTGAATATGTTTGATTTTTTTCGTACTCATTTTTTATATCGTTCCAGGCCTGTTTCAAATAATTATTTGCAGTGCAACTAATTCCATGTATATTACTACCCATATATAGCGTCTATAAAATTGGTAATGCTGCCAACTTACTGATTTAGTGTATGATGGTGATTTTAAGGTGCTTGCGTGGCTTCCATTTCCATCAGATGTCCTTCCTGCTCCGCTACTGAAGGCGTGGTGCGTAACGGCAAAAGCACTGCCGGACATCAGCGCTATCTCTGCTCTCATTGCCGTAAAACATGGCAACTACAGTTCACTTACACCGCCTCTCAGCCCGGTACGCACCAGAAA
>NZ_MIIV01000223.1:0-2156 GCF_001743015.1 Shigella sp. FC1567 | reverse complement strand
TTTCTGGTGCGTACCGGGCTGAGAGGCGGTGTAAGTGAACTGTAGTTGCCATGTTTTACGGCAATGAGAGCAGAGATAGCGCTGATGTCCGGCAGTGCTTTTGCCGTTACGCACCACGCCTTCAGTAGCGGAGCAGGAAGGACATCTGATGGAAATGGAAGCCACGCAAGCACCTTAAAATCACCATCATACACTAAATCAGTAAGTTGGCAGCATTACCCAATATTGATGGCTTACCTCATGTTGATTTCAGCCGTGTTGATAAGTTCTTCACTTACGCCGACGCTTTTCGCGAAAGCTTGCCCATTATTTCAGGTGAACTTTATTTCGAGGCTCATCAAGGGTGCTTTACATCAGAGTCAGCAACTAAAGCTCATAATCGAAATATGGAAAATAAATTACATGATGCTGAATTTTTTACAACTATTACTAATAATATGACATCAATTCTTCGCAGTGAGTTTGATGAAATATGGAAAGAGATGCTGACCTTGCAATTCCATGACATCCTTCCCGGATCATGTATTTCAAGAGTTTATCTTGAAACTGAAAAGGAATATATTAAACTAGAAGCAAAAACCGAGAAAATTATTTCTGATACGCAGTCTACTTTATTAAGTAAAATTGATACTTCTTCTTATAAAGATCCGCACATTTTATTTAATACCACCTGTTTTGCTCGTAACGAATGGATCAATATAAACAACAACTGGCTCAAAGCACGAGTAAACTCTTATGGTTATGCTGTGATTGATCCAAAGAATAAGATCGTAAATGGTCTGAAGGCAGAATCTCGAAGTATTGAAAATAATTACATTAAACTTCTTTTTTCAGAAAACGGTGATTTAATTTCGCTATATGATAAAAGATATGGTAAAGAATACATTACTGAAAATATGCACAGTGAGATCCGTGCATACCACGAAGATGCAGGTTTTTTCGCGGCCTGGGATTTTGCTTCAAATTATCGTGATGGGGAATCATATGTTTTACTCGCTGAAAAAATGACAACTGTAATCAGCGGGCCTAAAACTACGATGACGCTGATTTATCACTACAATTCCTCTTATCTTCGCTTCGCATTTACCCTGACACAGGACAGTCCACGCGTTGATGTCCAAACTTTTATTGATTGGCACGAACCTAATGTTTCTCTCAAAGTCAAATTCCCGGTGTCAGTACAAACATCTCTTGCACAATGTCAAATTCAGTTCGGTGTAATTGACAGACCAACGCATAGCGATGATTCGTTCGCTTTTGCCAAAGATGAAATACCAGCACATCACTGGGTCGACCTTTCTGATCGAGAAACTGGCATAGCTTTAATAGCAAAAAACAAATATGGCTATCGTGTCAAAGACCAGACGCTTGACTTAACTTTGCTGCGTTCGCAGCATAAACCTGGGGAAATTGTTAAGACAGACAATTATGATAATTTCCTGATTAATAATTTTGCAGATATTGGTAAACAAAAATTCATATTCTCCTTATTTCCTCATCATGGAGATTACCGTGTGGGTGGTGTTATTAATCAAGCCTATATAATGAATCATCCCTTACAGGTCGTCCCTGTCAAACCGCACCCGGGTGAATTACCCCCTTCACTATCATTTTTTGCTATCGATACTAACAGCGTTATCATCGAAACAATAAAATTAGCTGAAGACGGCGACGGTATAATCGTAAGATTATATGAGAGTCATGGATTAGAAATTTCAGCCATGCTTTCGTGGGTATGTAATTATCACTACGTTCAATATGTCGATCTTCAAGAAAATAAGTTAGATGACAGTTTTTATTGCAATCAAGGTAATGACTCCAACTTACTGATAGTGTTTTATGTTCAGATAATGCCCGATGACCTTGTCATGCAGCTCCACCGATTTTGAGAACGACAGTGACTTCCGTCCCAGCCTTGCCAGATGTTGTCTCAGATTCAGATTATGTCGCTCAATGCGCTGAGTGTAACGCTTGCTGATAACGTGCAGCTTTCCCTTCAGGCGTGATTCATACAGCGGCCAGCCATCCGTCATCCATACCACGACCTCAAAGGCCGACAGCAGGCTCAGAAGACGCTCCAGTGTGGCCAGAGTGCGTTCACCGAAGACGTGCGCCACAACCGTCCTCCGTATCCTGTCATACGCGTAAAACAGCCA